>NZ_JBYIRL010000025.1:0-137194 GCF_057708125.1 Actinacidiphila sp. bgisy145 | reverse complement strand
CTCGGCCGGTCGGACCAAATCGGCCCGGTCCTTCGAAACTCCGCTCGCATTCCGCAAAAACGCACACCAAAACGAGGACACGCCGAAGCGCGTATCGAGTCGAGAGGTCACTGCGGGATGGCTGGCCCGGGACCGACCAAGATCGGTGCTCACGTCGGACAGCTCGCGGTACGTTACGCATCCGTCCCGGTGATGTCAACCGCCGGGTCGACCGGCCGGTCAGAGGCGAGGAACCGCGCGGGTTCTGCGGCGAATTCCGCGGCGAGGAGGACCTCAGTCCAGGTCTTCGAGACGGCCGCCGGCGTCGGGCTGGTCGGACTCCACCCGGCGCAGCAGGCGGGTCAGGATCTCGCCGAGCGCCACGCGTTCGATCGGGGTGAGGTCCTGGAGCAGCTCGTCCTCGAAGACCGCGGCCAGGCGCATCGTCTGGAGCCACTTCTCGCGGCCCTCGTCGGTCAGCTCGACGATGACGCGCACGCGGTTGGACTCGTCGCGGGCCCGGGTGACCAGACCCTCGGTGACCATGCGGTCGATCCGGTGGGTCATGGCGGCCGGCGTCAGCCCGAGGCGCTTCGCGAGGTCGCCGGGACCCAGCTGGTAGGGCCGGCCGACGACGACGAGGGCCTTGAGGACCTCCCACTCGGAGTTGCTGATGCCGAGGTCGACGAGCTGGCGCCCGTAGGCGACGTTCATCCGGCGGTTGAGCCGCCCGAGGGCGGTGACGACCTTCTCGACCTGCGGGTCGACCTCCGGGAACTCGCGCTGGTAGGCGGCGATCTGTTCGTCGAGGTCCAGCTCCTGCGGGGTTCCCGCGGAGCCCGGGGCTGCGGTCATGCCCCTGAGTATGCCACGGAAAGAGATTGCGCTAAAGCCCTTCGCTGTGTAGTCTTTAGCTTCGAAGTTTAGAGATGAAGTCTTCACTCCGAAGCTGTTGCGGTTCGGAGGATGTGGCTGGTGCCGTGCCTGGAGAGGGCGCGGCCGTATCGAGTGAGGTGAGTGTGACCACCGCGATGGGCGCCGCGCTGCGCCGTATCCAGCTGGGGAACGCGTTGAGCGCGTTCGGCAACGGCTTCACCGTGCCCTTCACGTTTGTCTACGTGTCGCAGGTGCGGGGGCTGGGTGCCGGTATCGCGGGCGCGGTGCTGGCGACGTTCGCCGTCGCCGCGCTCTTCGTGCTGCCCTTCACCGGTCGGGCGATCGACCGGCGCGGTCCGGTGCCGGTGGCCGTGGTGGGCACCGTGCTGGCCGCGTGCGGCTCGCTCGGGCTCGGGCTGTCCGGCAGCGAGGCGGGCGTCATCGCGGCGGCGGGCGCGCTGGGCGCGGGGATAGCCGTGGTCCAGCCGGCGCTGGCGACGATGATCGTGTGGTGCTCGACCACCGCGACGCGGTCGCGGGCGTTCGCCATGCAGTTCTTCCTGAACAACCTGGGGCTGGGCGTCGGGGGTCTGATCGGCGGCCTGATCGTGGACACCGCGCATCCGTCCTCGTTCATCCGGCTGTTCGCGATCGAGGCGGCGATGTTCCTGGTGCTCGGTGCGGTGATCGCCACCGCGCGGGTGCCCGGGGCGCCGCGTATCGCGGCCGTGGGCCGGACCGAACCCGGCGCCGGGGCCGCTTGGCGGGCGCTGCTGCGCGACCGGGCGATGGTGATGGTCTGCGTGCTCGGCTTCGTGATGTTCTTCGCCTGCTACGGACAGTTCGAGTCGGGGCTGTCGGCGTTCGCGGTGGAGGTCACGCACATCTCGCCGGCCACGCTCGGGGCTGCACTTGCAGCCAACACCGCGATGATCGTGCTGGCGCAGTTCGTGGTGCTGCGGCTGGTGGAGCGCCGGCGGCGCAGCCGGGTGATCGCGGCCGTCGGCCTGGTGTGGGCGGTGGCGTGGCTCGCGGCCGGCGTGTCGGGGCTGATCAGCGGCAGTCACACGCTGGCGGTCGCGGCGATCATCTCGACGTACGCGCTGTTCGGGTTGGGCGAGGCGATGCTGGCGCCCACCGTGAATCCGCTGGTGGCCGATCTGGCGCCGGAGCGGATGGTCGGGCAGTACAACTCGGCGTTCGCGCTGGTGAAGCAGTTGGCGCTCGCGCTGGGCCCGGCGGCTGCCGGGGTGATCGCGGCGGCCGGGGCGTATGACGCCTACATCGTGCTGCTGATGGTGTGCTCGCTGGCGATATCGGTGACGGCGCTGCGGATGGCGCGGCACCTCTCACCGGTGCAGGACAGCCCGGCGCCGGTGGCGCGGGTGGTGGCGCAGTCGGCCCGTCCGGAGCCGGCCGCGGCCGAGCGCATACCGGGCTGAGTCAGGTCGGCAGGGTGAACTCGCACCAGACGGCTTTGCCGCCGCCCGGGGTGCGGCGGGAGCCCCAGCCGGTGGCGATGGTCGCGATGATCGAGATGCCGCGGCCGGCCTCGTCGGCGAGGTCGGCCCGCTGGCGGCGCGGCAGGTGCTCGTCGCCGTCGGTGACCTCGATGATCAGCCGCCGGTCGGTGCGCCGCAGCCGAAGCCGCATCGGCGGGATGCCGTGCTTGAGCGAGTTGGCGACGAGTTCACCGGCCGCGAGCACGCCGAGGTCCCGCAGTTCGGTGGGGAAGCGCCAGGAGGCGAGCACCCCGGAGGCGAAGGCGCGGGCGCGGGGTGCGGCCTCGATGCCGCCGAGCAGGTCGAGCGAGGCGTTTCGGAAGAGTTCCGCGTCGGCGCCGGTGTGCTCGGGGTACTGGAGCACCAGGACGGCCACGTCGTCGTCGTGCTCCGAGGTGACGCCGAGGGAGCGCAGCAGCCGGTCGCAGATCACCTGGGGTGCGCCGGTGGCGCCGGCCAGGGCGCGGGTGAGGGCGGCGACGCCTTCGTCGATGTCCTGGTCGCGGCGTTCGATGAGGCCGTCGGTGTAGAGCACCGCGGTGCAGCCGGGGCCGAGCGGCACCGTGCCGGAGCTGTGAATCCAGCCGCCGGTGCCCAGGGGCGGTCCGGTGGGTTCCTCGACGGTGTGTACGGCGCCGTCGGGGTCGCGGATGAGGATGGGGAGGTGGCCGGCGCTGGCGTAGTGCAGGCGGCCCTCGCTGGGGTCGTGGACGGCGTAGACACAGGTGGCGATCTGGGTGGCGTCGATCTCGGCGGCGAGTTCGTCGAGGAGTTGGATCACCTCGTGCGGGGGCAGGTCGAGCCGGGCGTAGGCGCGTACGGCGGTGCGGAGCTGGCCCATCACGGCGGCGGCGCGCACCCCGCGGCCCATGACGTCGCCGATGACCAGGGCGGTGCGGCCGGCGCCGAGGGTGATGACGTCGTACCAGTCGCCGCCGACGGCCGCGTCGGTGCCGCCGGGCTGGTAGGTGGCGGCGACGCGGAGGTCGTCGGGCTGTTCCAGTTCCTGGGGCAGCAGGCTGCGCTGGAGGGTGACGGCGGTGTCGCGGAGGCGGCGTTCGCTCTCGCGGAGGCGTTCGGCGGACCGTACCTGGTCGGTGACGTCGGCGCCGAAGACGAGGACGCCGCGTTGCTCGGGGTCGAGGTGCCCGAGCTGGACGGGGGTGCAGGTGAAGGTGAAGTAGCCGTCGCGGGTGGCGGTGCCGGGGCCCGGGCGGGTGCCTTGGGCCACCTTGCGGGCTTTGACGGTTCGGGGGCGGCCGCTGCGGTGGACCTGGTCCATCAGCGGGAGCAGGCCGAGCTCGCCGAGTTCGGGCAGGGCTTCGCGGGCGGGTGTGCCGGTGGTGCGGGCGCCGAAGAGGTCGGTGTAGGCGTCGTTGACGAAGCGGACCTCGTGGCCGGGGCCGCGGGTGACGGCGATGAGTGCGGGGAGGCGGCTGAGCACCCCGCGGACGGACTGTTCACTCGCGGGGGTGGTGTCGTCCGCCGCCGGGGTGTCCTGGGCTCCGGCGCCGTCGTCGGGGGCCGCGCCGCCGGGGTTGCCGGCGGCGTTGCCGCGCTCGGCGGGGGCGGTGGCGGCACCGTTGGGGTCGGCGCCGCCGGCCGGGCCGGTGGTGCCGGGTACGGGGTCGCCGGCCTTGCCGCGTGCTGCTGGTACGGCACTGCGTCGCTGTGTTCCGGGGAGCCGGGCGCTCCAGCGCGTAAGGTTCAAACGTCCGATTCCTCGTATTTGTCACTCTTTGCCAGTGCTGTTGCACGCGTGGTCACGCGTCCAGTGTGGCCGAAGCTCGGCGGGGTCGGGAATCGCTGAGCGGCCGGGCGGGGTCAGGGCGCGTCGGGTTTGCGCTCGGAACCGGCCGCGAGTTCGAACTCTGCGCGCGGGTGTTCCAGCGAGCCGAGCGAGACGATCTCCCGCTTGAACAGGCCGGACAGCACCCACTCGGCGAGGATGCGGGCCTTGCGGTTGAAGGTGGGCATCCGGCTGAGGTGGTAGATCCGGTGGATCAGCCAGGCCGGGTAGCCCTTGATGGCGCGGCCGCGGACCAGGGCGACGCCCTCGTGCAGGCCCAGTGAGGCCACCGCGCCGGCGGAGACGTGCCGGTAGTCGGTGAGCGTGCCCCCGTGCAGGACGGCGATGAGGTTGTCGGCCAGGACGCGGGCCTGGCGTACGGCGTGCTGCGCGTTGGGGGCGCACTCCGGCAGCTCGTCGCGGCCGTGTGCTTCCCGCTCCCCCAGCCCTCCGGCCCGCTCTTCGGCCTGTTCTCCTGCCTCTCCCTGTCCTCTGGTGCCCGGGGCCGGTGCGGCGCCCAGGTCGGGGAGGGCGCCCAGGTCGGGGACGGCGCCCAGGTCGGGGACGGCGGCCGCGTCGCCCGCCGACCACACCCGTTCGCTGCCCTCCACCCGCAGCGTGGCATCGACGCGCAGTCGGCCGCGGGCGCTCAGCGGCAGCCCGGTGGCGGCGAGCAGCGGTGCCGGTTTGACCCCGGTGGTCCACGCCAGGGTGCGGGTCGGCAGCCGGTCGCCGTCGGAGAGCACCGCGATCCGGTGCTCGCAGGAGTCGAGGCGGGTCTCCAGCCGGATGTCGATGTTGCGGCCGCGCAGCTCACGCAGCGCGTACCGGCCCAGAGCCGGGCCGACCTCGGGCAGGATGTGGTCGGACGCCTCGACCAGCACCCACCGAAGGTCGTCGGTGCCGATGTTGTGGTAGTACCGCACGGCGTAGCGCGCCATGTTCTCCAGCTCGCCGAGGGCTTCCACGCCCGCGTAGCCGCCGCCGACGAAGACGAACGTCAGCGCGGCCTCGCGCACCTCGGCGTCGCGGGTGGAGGAGGCGATGTCGAGTTGCTCCAGGACGTGGTTGCGCAGGCCGATGGCCTCCTCGACGGTCCTGAACCCGATACCGTTCTCGGCCAGGCCCGGCACCGGGAGGGTGCGGGAGACCGATCCGGGGGCGAGCACGAGGTGGTCGTAGGGGATCTCCAGCGCGTTGCCGCCCTCCTCCGTGGTGACCAGCGTGTCGACGGTGGCGGTGCGCTTGTCGGCGTCGATGGCGCGGGCCTCGCCGACGATGATCCGGCACTGGTCGAGCACCCGGCGCAGCGGCACCACCACGTGCCGCGGGGAGATCGAGCCGGCCGCCGCCTCGGGCAGGAAGGGCTGGTAGGTCATGTACGGCTGCGGTTCGACGACCACGATGTCGGCCTCATGGCGCTTCAGCCGGCGCTGGAGCCGCAGGGCGGTGTACATCCCCACGTAGCCGCCGCCGATGACGAGAATGCGCGGTGTGCTGGTCCTGGCCATGACTGCTGACTCCGTCGTCATTGCTCCATGACGCAATGGACCGCGGCCGTTTGTCCACAGTACGGACACGACCTTTCCGGAGCGCGGGCAAGGCGCCAGGTCAGCACGGTTGGGACGAGGAGGAGTTGGCGACCGCGGAGGGTGACGGCCGCGGGGGCGGCGCGTGCCGCCATGTGGCGGACCGGAAGCAGACCCTCTTCATTCTGGCCGCGGCCTCAACTATGTTCGTGTCTCGTAGTACCGCGCCACGGGCGCGGCGATCTTCACTATGGGTGAGGAGTCTCCGGGGGGAGACAGTGATTCACCGGGGGATGGGACAAATGCACATTCAGGATTCTCGCCGTACTTCGGCTGCCGATTCGGACCGTCCCGCAGGCGTCGAGCGCCCGGCGCCACTGCGGGTCGACGCCCAGCGGAATCTCGAACACGTACTGCGCGCCGCACGCGAGGTCTTCGGCGAACTCGGTTACGGCGCACCGATGGAGGACGTGGCCCGGCGGGCCCGGGTCGGTGTCGGCACCGTCTACCGGCGGTTCCCCAGCAAGGACGTCCTGGTCAGGCGGATCGCCAAGGAGGAGACGGCGCGGCTGACCGAGCAGGCGCGGACCGCGCTCGGCCAGGAGGACGAGGCGTGGTCCGCGCTCGCCCGCTTCCTGCGCACGTCCGCCGCCTCGGGCGCCGGGCGGTTGCTGCCGCCGCAGGTCCTGCGGGTGGACGGCGGGCCCGGGGGGAAGGAGCCGAGGCCCGGCGGCGACGAGCCGGTCCGGGTGCCGTCGCAGCGCACACCGGTGCCGGTGAGCCCGGCGGGCGGCGCGCCCGACCAGGCTGCTGCGGCCGGCACCGATCACACGGGAGCGCTCCCGCCCGAGCACACCGGCCCGAACGGCGCCGGGCCGGGCCGCTCCGCCGCCGAGTCGCGGGTGGACGACGACGGGGTGGGCACCCTGCTCGACGTCGTCGGCCAGCTGGTCGAACGCGCCCGTCAGGCAGGTGAGTTGCGCACCGACGTGTCGGTGGCCGACGTCCTGCTGGTCATCGCCACCTCGCCGCCCGCGCTGCCCGATGCCCAGCAGCAGGAGGCCGCTTCCGCCCGGTTGCTGGACATCCTGCTGGAAGGGCTGCGTCCGCGCCCGGGGGCCCGCCGCGGGGAGGCCGGGCGCACCGCCGAAGTCGACCACCACGCGGGCGCGGACCCGATCGAGTGACAGTGGAGGATGTGTGAACGGTGTGGCCACGGATGAGTGGTTCCTCCTGAACCCCTGACGCCGCTGTGGGGTCGTGTGTCACGCTTTCCCCGTGGATGAGCTGAACGGCGAGGCCGGCTCCGCGGCCGCGGGCCAGGAGACCGGCGACGCGGCGATGCCGCGCAGAGTGCCGGGGCAGCGCGACCCGTTCGCGCTGCCCGAGCCCGCCGCACCGGAGCCGACCCCGGCTCCCGCACCGACCCCGGGCCCTGCCGCCCCGCCCGCAACGGGCCCCGCGGCAGGGCCGGTCGGGTTGCCCACCGGTGCCCCGGCCGCCGACGCGCCCGGCGCGGGCCTGCCCGTTCCGGGCCCGGCCGGCATCGACGCGCCCGCCCCGGCACCGGAGTTGCCGGCCGACGCCGACCTGCGCCCGGCCGGGCACCCCGGCATGGAACCGGAAGAGGCGGCTGAGGCCGGTAAGGCCCCTGACGGGCCTCCCCCGGCCGAGGTCGCAGCCGTCGCAGCCGTCTCGGACGCCGACCTCGACGACACCCAGCCGACCGAGGCCGCCGCGGCGACCGGGACCGTACCGGCACAGTCCGCGCCCTCCGGCGCCCCGCCCGCCCGATCCGGCTACTCGGACGCCGAGTTGGTCGACCAGGTCAGGGCCGGTCAGGACAGCGCGTACGAGGAGCTGTACCGCCGCCACGCCGAGTCCGTACGACGCTACGCGCGTACCTGCTGCCGCGACGCCCACACCGCGGAGGACCTGACCGGCGAGGTCTTCGCCCGCACGCTCCAGGCCATCCGGGGGGGCAGCGGCCCCGAATCCGCCGTCCGGGCCTACCTGTTGACCACGGTGCGGCGGGTCGCCGCGTCGTGGGGCAACACCGCGCGCCGCGAGCAGCTCGTCGAGGACTTCGCGGTGTTCGCGGTCTCCGCGGCCGGCTCCACGGCCACCGAGCGCAGCGCGGACCTCGGCGCCGACGTCCGCGCCATGCACGAGGCCGAACGCAGCCTGGCCATCCGGGCGTTCCGCACCCTGCCCGAGCGGTGGCAGACGGTGCTGTGGCACACCGCGGTCGAGGACGAGTCGCCCAGCGAGATCGCCCCGCTGCTCGGCCTGACGCCCAACGCGGCGGCGGTGCTGGCGCATCGGGCCCGGGAGGGCCTGCGCCAGGCCTACCTCCAGGCCCACGTCAGCAGCACGCTGACCGCGGAGGGCGCGTGCGCCCGGTACGCCGACCGGCTCGGCGCGCACGCCCGCGGCGGCCTGCGGGTGCGCGCGGACCGGGAGTTGAACCGGCACCTGAAGGAGTGCGCGCGCTGCACCGCCGCCTCGGCCGAGCTCGCCGACCTCAACTCCGCCCTCAAGGGGCTGCTGCCGGTCGCGTACATCGGCTGGTTCGCCGCCGTCTACGCCACCAAGGCCGCCGGGATCGTGGTCGCGGGCGGTGCGGCCGCCACCGCCGCGGCGGGTGGCGCGGCAGCCGCTGCCACCGGTTCCGGCGGCAGCGGCGCCGCCGCCGGTGGCGCCGCGGCGGGCGAGGGTCTGGGGGCACCGGCCAAGGCCGGGATCGCCGCGGCCGTGGTGGTCGCCGCCGCCGGGGTCGCGTTCGCCTTCGCGCTGACCGGGGGCCACGAGAAGGCCCCGCCGAAGCCGCAGGCCAAGCCGCCGGCCACCGTGGCGGTCAGCTCCGCTCCCCCGGCGAGCCCGGCGCCGAAGCCGACCCCGAAGCCCGCGGCCCCCGCGCCGCCGGCGCCCGCGCCGACCACGGCGCCGCCGAAGCCCGAGCCGACACCCCGACCCACGCCGAAGCCGACCACGGCCAAGCCCACCCCGAAGCCGACTCCCACCCCGACCCCGACCCCGACGCCCACGCCGACCCCCACACCGCCGCCGGCCCCGGTCGCCTACCAGGTCAACTCGCTGCCGGTGATGGGTGTCAACGCTGCCGCCGACGAGCCGGCGATCGTCCCGCAGGGCCTGAACAGCTGGTGGTGGGACCGCTCCGACCCCGGCATCGGCGGCACCACCTACGACCACGGCATCAGCGTCCACGCGCCCTCCACGGTGAACATCGCGCTCAACCGCTCCTGCGTGTCCTACGACGCCCGCGCCGGGATCGACGACCTGGTCACGCCGCTGCTGCGCACCTCGGTCACCTTCGCGGTGTACGCCGACGGGAGCCGGCTGTGGCAGTCCGGCCCGGTCCACCCGGGCGACGCGGCCGTGCCGGTGCACGTCGACCTCACCGGCCGCAAGACGCTCCAGCTGGAGGTCACACCCGACTCCAGTGCCCTGGCCTTCGCCAACCTGGCGGACTGGGCCGACTCGGTGATCACCTGTAAGTGAACGCCCGTAAGCACAACTGGGCCGCCCGGCGCGCGGGTCACTCCACCGCGCAGGCCCCGTCGGCGCAGCCGTCCGCACCGGAAGCGTCGAAGGCGGCGGAGCCGTCGGCCGCCGTCTCCTTGGCCACCTGCTCCAGCACGCGCAGGAACGTCGAGGTCTCCTGGCCGCCCTGCACCGCCCACTGCCCCTCGAAGACGAAGGTCGGCACCGCGGTGATCCCGATCTCGCGGGCATGCGCGATCTCCGCGACGACCTCGTCCGTCAGCGCGTCGCCTGCCAGGAAGGCGGCCACCGCGGCGCGGTCGAGCCCGGCGGCGGCCGCGGCGTCCGCGAGCTGCTCCGGGTCGCCGATGTCCATGCCCGCGGTGAAGTGCCCGGCCATCAGCTCCCCCTTGAGCCGGCGCTGCGCGGGTGCGCCGTACTCGTCGAGCGCGAAGCGCAGCAGCCGGTGGGCGAGCAGCGAGTTGTTCTCCAGCACCGAGTCGAAGGCGAACGTCAGGCCCTCGGCGGCACCGAGCTGCGCGAGCCGCTCGTCCATGGCGGCGGACTGGGGCCCGTACTTCGCGTCCAGCACCTCGCGGTGCGGGAGCGGCTCGTGCGGCGCGTGCGGGTCGAGCTGGAAGGGGCGGTAGACCACCTCGACCGCGCCGCCCTGCGGGAACGCCGAAAGCGCCCGTTCGAAGCGGGCCTTGCCCAGGTAGCACCACGGGCACGCGATATCCGAATAGATCTCGACCTTCACGGCAGTCACTCCCGGGAGCCTTCAGCGGACCATCAGACTATCGATTGAAACATCAATCACTCGTCCGGGCGAGCCCGGCCAGCTCCTCCCCCGCCTCCTGCCGGCTCCACCCCGCCCCGCGCGCCCGCTCCCGGGCCGCCTCCTGCGGCGGGAGAACCGCCGCGGCGGCGGCACGTACCGCGTCGTCGTCGGCCCGCTCGGGCAGCGTCCGCGGCAGGTCGCCGCGGATCGTGTCCGCGGCGCCGGACATCCGCAGCGCCGCCCGTACCTCGCCCAGCGCGGCGAGAACCGCCGCCGCCGTGTCGAACTGGGCGCCGGTCACCGCCTCGGTGCAGCCCTCCTCCGCCGCCATCCGCACCGCCGCCGCGGCCTCGCGCAGCGCCCCGGGCAGGTCGCCCTCGGCGGCGGTGAGCTGCGCGGACAGCCCGCGCAGCAGGACGTGGAACATCGGCGGCGGGGTGCCGTCCGCGATCCGGTCCACCGCCGCCCCGTACAGCTCCCGGGCCCGCGGCACGTCGCCCTGCCGCAGCAGGACCGCCGAGCGCAGGTAGCGGATGTAGGTGCGGGCGTCCATCACCACATACCGCTCGGCCTCCTCGGCGGCCTCGTCCAGGAGCCGGTGGGCCTCGTCGTTGTCGCCGCACCGGTAGGCCAGTTCGGCCATCCGGCCGAGCAGGAACGCGCCCTCGCTGAAGGCGCCCAGCTCGCGGCCGAGCCGGTAGGCCGCCTCGAAGCCCGCGCGGGCCGCCGCGTGGTCGCCGCGCAGCGCCGCGATCTCGGCGCGGGCACCGTGCACCTGCGCCCTGATCCAGCGGTCCCCCAGCCGCTCGGCCAGCTCGCTCAGCTCCACCCAGTCCCGGTCCACCCGCGTCGTACCGCCCGGCGAGTCGACGGTCAGGTGCAGCCGGAACATCAACGCGGCCGCCAGCTCCCAGTCGCCGCCGTGGGCACGGCAGTTGTCGACGACGTGGTCGGTGAGGCCGGGGGCCATCCGGCCGCGGCCTGCCACGTACAGCGTGAAGGGCCACAGCATCCCGGGGAAGCGGGCGGCGGGTTCCCCCGCATTCCGGTAAGCCGCCACGAGCCGGTCGACCGTCACCGCCACCTCCGGCGCCGACCACTGCTCCTCGGTGGCCCGGTCGCCCTGCACGAACAGCAGCAGCAACTGGAGGTCCAGGCGCGGCCAGTACATCGGGTCGCCGGTGTCGTCCAGCCGGTCCGCGCCGAGCGCGGCCACCTCGGTGAGCCAGCCGACCGCCTCGTCACCGTAGTTGCGCAGCCACCAGAACCACCCCATGGCCAGCGCGATCGGGACGGCGTCGGCCTCCGAGCGGTGCCCGACCGCCCGGTGCAGCGCGGCCCGGACGTTGTCGAGTTCGGCCTCCATCACCTCGAACCAGTGCAGCTGGTCGCTGCCGCGCAGCAACGGGTCCACGGTCCCGGTCAGTTCGCGCACGTACGCGGTGTGCCGCTCGCCTGCCGCGGCGAGTTCGGCGGGTCGCTCGTGGGCGCGCTCCAGGGCGTACTCGTGGATCGTCTCCAGCAGCCGGTAGCGGGTGCCGGACGGGCCGCCGTGCTCGGCCACCACCAAGGACTTGTCGACGAGTTGGGCCACCGCGTCCAGGGCGTCGGGGCCGCACACGGCCTCGGCGGCGGTCAGCGTGCAGCCGCCGGAGAAGACGCTGAGCGCGCACAGCGTCGTACGCTCCCGTTCGTCGAGCAGGTCCCAGCTCCAGTCCACGACCGCGCGCAGGGTCTGCTGGCGCGGCAGCAGGGTGCGGCTGCCGCCGGTCAGCAGCCGGAACCGGTCGTCGAGCCGGTCGGCGATCTGCCGCGGGGACAGGGCGCGCAGCCGGGCCGCGGCGAGTTCGATCGCCAGCGGGAGGCCGTCCAGCCGGCGGCAGATCTCGCGGACCGCGGCGGCGTCGTCCGTCCCCGTACCGCGTGTGCCGACTCCGTCCTGCCCCGGGGACGGCTCGACGTGCGGGTCGGCGGACCGGTCCGCGGCCGGGCCGGGGATCTCCCGCGGGCGGGCGGTGCCGGCCCGCTCGGTGAACAGCCGGTAGGCGGTGCGCGGCGGCAGCGGCTCGACCGCGCGGACCACCTCGCCCGGCACACCCAGCGGTTCGCGGCTGGTGGCGAGCACAGTCAGTTCCGGGCAGCGCGCCAGCAGCTCCGCGGCCAGGTACGCGGCCGCCCCGATCAGGTGCTCGCAGTTGTCCAGCACCAGCAGCAGGCGGCGGCCGGTGCAGTACTCCACCAGCCGCTCCATCGGATGTTCGCCGCCGAGCGCGTCGCGGGCGGTGCCGAGGACGACGGTGTCGCGGCGCCCGAGCGCGTTGAGCACGGCGTGCGGGATGGCGTACGGGTCGTCCAGCGACGCGAGTTCGGCCAGCCACACGCCGTCCGGGTACCCGGTCTGCGCGGCCTCGGCCGCCTCCAGCGCCAGGCGGGTCTTCCCCGAGCCGCCCGGGCCGGTGAGCGTCACCAGCCGGGTGGCCGCCAGGTCGGCGCCGATCGCGGCGAGTTCGGTCTCCCGGCCGACGAAGCTGGTCAGCCGCGCCCGCAGGTTGCCCCGCGGCGCGGGTGGGGGTGCGGGCGGCGTGGACGCGGCGTGGCGGCGCCCGTCATCGGTCTTCTCCGACCCGCCCGGCCCGCCTGGTGTGCCCGGCGTGCCCGGGCCGTCCGGTCGGCCCGCGTACCGCGGTGTTCGGTGCGGCGTCTGCTGCGGTGCCTGGAGCAGTTCCGCGTGCAGGGCCTGCAGTTCCGGCCCGGGGTCGGCGCCGAGCGTCTCGGCGAGGACCGTCCGGGCCTCCTCGTACGCAGCCAGGGCATCGGCCCCGCGGCCGGTCGCCCGCAGCGCGCGGATGAGCTGGGCGTGGAACGGCTCGTCCAGCGGGTGCGCGACCACCGCCTCCCGCAGCGCCGGAAGCACGGCGGCGGTCTGCCCGCGGGCGAACTCCGCCTCGAACTTCGCCCGTAGCGCGGCCAGGCGCAGCGCGTCCGTACGGGCCGCCGCCGCGTCCCGGTCCGGCAGGTCCGCCAGCGCCGGGCCGCGCCACAGCCCGAGCGCCCGGTCCAGGGTGGCCGCCGCCCGGTCGGGGTCCCCGTCCCGCAGCTCCGCCTCGCCGGTGCGCAGCAGCGCCTCGAACGCGAACAGGTCGACGTTCTCCCGCGGCGTGTTCAGCCGGTAGCCGCCGGGCTCGGACGCCACCGCGTCCCGGCCGAGGGCCTTGCGCAGCCGGGCGACCAGGGCCTGGAGGGCGCCAGCGGCATCGGCGGGCGGGTCCTGCGTCCAGACCTCGGCGATCAGGGTCTCCGGGGCGACCGGCCGGCCGGCGTGCGCGGCGAGCACGGTGAGGACCGTACGGACCTTCGCCCCGCTCAGGGGCAGGACGGTGCCGTCCTCCGACCTGGCCTCGGTGACTCCGAGGACGAAGTAGCGCACGGCGCCTCCGCTCGTCCGCGCGCGGTCCTCGCGCGGGCTCGTCGTGTACGGCGCCTGCTGTCGTCCACCCGCCCGTACGTTCGCCTGCCCCCGCGCGTCGGGCGGGGGCAGGCGGTGGTCCGGGCGGCGGGCTCAGGCGCGCGGGGGGTCTTCCTGGTCCCGGGGGCCGAGCAGTTCGTCGGCGAGGGACGGCAGGTCGTCGAGGGGGGTCTCCTCGGCCCACTGCGGGCGGGGCCGGCGCGACTGGCCCGACTGGGCCGCGGGGATCTCCCGGGTGCGCTCGTCGCCGGTGGGCTGATCCGGGCGGAAGAGCCACGGCGGCACCCGGTCGGTGGGGTCCTCGGAGCGGGCCGTGCCGGGGACCGGCGGCGGCAGCTCGGTGGTCTCGTCGCTGCTGCCGGCGGGCTCGTCCACGATCGGCGCCATCACGGTGGTGGTCTCCGAGGAGGACGACGCCGGCGGCGTGACGGCCGGCAGCACCGTCGTCGCGTCGGCGTCGGTGCCGCCCTCTGCGGGCACGGCGGACATCACCGTGGTCGCCTCGGCGTCCGGCCCACCCGCGGCCGGGCCGGGGTCGGCGGGCAGGGACGACATGACCGTGGTCGCCTCGGAGTCGGACGTCGAGGCGGACGCCTGGCCGGAGCCGGAGCCCGCACCGGAAGCCGGACCCGAGCCGGACCCCGAGCCGGACCCCGCGTCCGAGCCAGAACCGCGGTCCGAGCCAGATGCGGGGCCTTCGTCGGCACCCGAGCCCGAAGCCTTGCCGTGCGAAGCGTCGCCGCCCTCGCCCGTACCGTCGTCCTGCCCGGCGCCGTCGCCGGAGCCCTCCGGAGGCGCGTCCGACACCGCCGGGAGCACCGCGGTCTCCTCCGAGTCGGCCGCGGCCGCCGCTGCGGCAGCCGCTGCCGCGGCGGCGGCCCGCGCCGCCTCCGCCCGCATCAGCGCCTCCTCGGCCTTGCGCTGCTTCTCCTCGCGCTTCTCCGCGGCCTCGGCGCGCAGCCGCGCCTGCTCGTCCGCCAGGCGCCGCAGCCGCTCCTGCTCGGCCTCGTACGCCGCTTCCTCGGCGGCGCGCTTGGCGTCCTCCTCGGCCTTGCGGCGGGCGGCCTCCTCCGCGGCGAGCCGGGCCGCCTCCGCCTCCTGCGCGGCCTTGCGCTCGGCGATCTCGCGGCGCGCGGCCTCCTCGGCGGCGAGCCTGCGCTCCTCCTCCTCGCGCCGCAGCCGCTCCAGCTGCTCCTGGCGCTCGCGCTCCAGCCGCTCCTCCTCGGCCTTGCGGGCGGCCTCCTCGGCGGCGAGCCGGGCCGCCTCCTCGGCGGCCTTGCGCTCGGCCTCGGCCCGCGCCTCGATCTCCTGGGCGGAGAGCGGCAGCATGCGGTCGAGCCGGTGCCGTACGACGGTGGTGACCGCCTCGGGGTCCTGCGCGGCGTCGACGACGAGGTACCGCGCGGGGTCGGCGGCGGCGAGCGTCAGGAATCCGGACCGCACCCGCTGGTGGAACTCGGCGGGCTCGGACTCCAGCCGGTCCGGGGCCTCGGTGAAGCGCTCCCTGGCGGTCTCCGGCGGCACGTCGAGCAGCACCGTCAGATGCGGGACGAGCCCGTCGGTGGCCCAGCGGGAGATCCGGGCGACCTCCGTCGGCGCGAGGTCCCGCCCGGCGCCCTGGTAGGCGACGGAGGAGTCGATGTAGCGGTCGGAGATGACCACGGCGCCGCGCTCCAGCGCGGGCTTCACGACGGTGTCGACGTGCTCGGCCCGGTCCGCGGCGTACAGCAGGGCCTCGGCGCGGTGCGAGACCCCGGCGGAGGAGACGTCCAGGAGTATCGAGCGCAGCCGCTTGCCGACGGCGGTGGCACCCGGCTCGCGAGTGACCACGACCTCGTGGCCCTTGGCCCTGATCCACTCGGCGAGCGCCTCGACCTGGGTGGACTTGCCGGCGCCGTCACCGCCCTCGACGGCGATGAAGAAGCCGTTGGCGGCAGGGCCGGTGGCCGGCTCCGCGCCGCGCAGCGCCTCGCGCAGGTCGCGGCGCAGCGGCACCCCGCTGCGGTCGTCGGTCTTGCCCAGCACCAGCGCGGCGACCGGCAGCAGCAGCGCGCCGACCAGGATCAGCGTGTAGGCGGCGCCGCTGTGATCGAAGGTGAAGTGGCCGTTCTGGACGCGGTGCGGGCCGATCGCGGCGGCGACCAGCGGCCCGCCGACCGCGGCCACCCCGAGGGCGGCGTGCACCACGGCGTGCAGGTGCTCGACGGTCCGCGTCCTGCGGCTCTCCTCGGTCTCCTGCTCGATCAGGGTGTGCCCGGCGTTCGCGGTGACACCGGCCGCGACACCGGCCAGCAGCGACAGCGCCAGCACGGTGGTCTGGTCGGGTACGACGCCGGTCAGCAGCAGCGCGATACCGGTGACGCCGGTGCCCACGGCCAGCAGGCGGCGGCGGGAGAGCCCGGGCAGGGTGTGCGGGGCGATCCGGATGCCGACCACGGTGCCCGCGGTCAGGGCCAGCACCAGCAGGCCGAAGCCGGTCGGCCCGAAGCCGAGGGCGAGCGCGTGCAGGACGGCGACCGCGACGGCGACCGCGATCGCGCCGGACACCGCGGAGGTGGCGAGCACCAGCAGCGGCAGTGCGCCGGTACGGCCCTGCTCGGCGCCCGCCGGGCCCTTCGGCAGCCGCAGGCCCTGGAGCGGGGAGCGGGGCTTCCTGGCGCCGCCCGCGGGCAGTTCCAGCAGGTACAGCATCGCCATCGAGGACGAGAAGAGCCCGGCCGCCACGTACGACGACAGCGCGACCTGGTGCAGGTGGAACCAGTCGACGCCCACCGCGATCAGCGTGTTGACGAGGGTGACGGCCACCAGGGACGCGGCGGCGATCGGCAGCGCGACGAAGCTCGTCCGCAGGTCGAGCCGGCGCAGCGTGGCGAGGAGGTCGGGCGCGGGCCGCACCGAGGTGTCGCCCGGCGCGGGCAGCAGCCCCGGGGCGGCGCCGTCCTTCGCGATCGCCCACAGGCGCTCGGCGAGCCCGACAGCGAAGGCCGTGCCCAGCAGCCACAGGTGCGCGGAGTGCGGGGTCCAGGTGACCCACAGCGGCGCGACGATGAACAGCGCGAGCCGTACGCCGTCGGCGCCGATCATCGTCCAGCGCCGGTCCAGCGGGCCGCTCTCCTCGGTGAGGCCGGTCAGCGGCCCGAGCAGTACCGCGCCGAAGAGCAGGGTGGCCACCAGGCGGGCGCCGAACACCGCGGCGACGCTGTACGCCACCCCGCGGTAGCCGCCTCCGAAGGAGTGGGCGGTCGCGGTGGCCTGGACCGTGAGCAACACCAGCACGAGCAGGCCGAGGCGGTCGGCGACCGCGCCCGTCAGTTGCGCGCTCCACAGCTTGCGCAGCGGCGGAATCTTCAGCAGCGCGCCCACGGCCCGCTCACGGGAGTCCGCCGAGAGGTCTTTCGCGAACGCCTCGGTGACGTCCGCCGCGGGCTGCGCTGGCTGCTCGGATCGCGTCATTCTGACAGCCTATCCGTCTCACCCGAACCAAACGTCTCCGCCCGAACAAACGGACAGTGACCCCTCTCCTGCGCTAGGGGGGCCGGTCTCCTGTGCTGAGGGGCCGGGCGCCGCCCCTGGATCGAGGCGGCCGCCCTCGGCGCCGTGGCCGGCGCCCTTCACTCCGTGGTGGAACTCGTCTTCTTCGCCGCGGTCTTCTTGGTGGCCGCGGCCTTCTTGGCGGGCGCCTTCTTGGCGGCCGTCGACGACGAAGCGGACTTCTTCGCCGCCGCCTTCTTGGCCGGGGCCTTCTTCGCCGTCGTCTTCTTCGCGGCCGTCTTCTTCTTCACCGGGCCCTTCGCCCGCTTCTCCGCGAGGAGTTCGTAGCCGCGCTCGGGCGTGATCGTCTCGACGTCGTCGTCACGGCGCAGCGTCGCGTTGGTCTCCCCGTCGGTGACGTAGGGGCCGAAGCGGCCGTCCTTGACCACGACGGGGCGCTCGCTGACCGGGTCGGTGCCCAGTTCCTTCAGCGGGGGCTTGGCGGCGGCGCGGCCGCGCACCTTCGGCTGGGCGTAGATCGCCAGCGCCTGCTCCAGCGTGATGGTGAAGAGCTGGTCCTCGCTCTCCAGGGAGCGCGAGTCGGTGCCCTTCTTCAGGTAGGGGCCGTAGCGCCCGTTCTGCGCGGTGATCTCCACGCCCTCGGCGTCGGTGCCGACCACCCGGGGCAGGGACATCAGCTTGAGGGCGTCGGCGAGGGTGACGGTGTCGAGCGACATGGACTTGAAGAGGGAGGCGGTGCGCGGCTTCACCGCGTTCTTGCCGGTCTTCGGGGTGTCCTCGGGCAGCACCTCGGTGACGTACGGCCCGTAGCGGCCGTCCTTGGCGACGATCGGGCGGCCGGTCTCCGGGTCGGTGCCGAGCGCGAACTCGCCGCTGGGCTTGGCGAACAGCTCCTGCGCCAGTTCGACGGTCATCTCGTCCGGCGGCAGGTCCTCGGGGACGTCGGCGCGCTGGTGGTCCTCCTCGCCGCGCTCGCCCTTCTCGACGTACGGCCCGTAGCGGCCGACCCGCAGCATGATGCCGTCGCCGACCGGGAACGAGGAGATCTCCCGGGCGTCGATCGCGCCGAGGTCCTCCACCAGTTCCTTCAGGCCGCCGAGGTGGTCGCCGCCGGCGGGGTCGGGCTGCGCGGCGCCGGACGCGGCGGCCCCGCCGTCCTGGCCGCCCTTGCCGTCCTGGCCTCCCTGGTTCTCCTGGCCGAAGTAGAAGCGGCGCAGCCACGGCACCGCCTCGGCCTCGCCGCGGGCGATCCGGTCGAGGTCGTCCTCCATGGAGGCGGTGAAGTCGTAGTCGACCAGCCAGCCGAAGTGCTTCTCCAGCAGGTTGACCACGGCGAAGGAGAGGAAGGACGGGACGAGCGCGGTGCCCTTCTTGAAGACGTAGCCGCGGTCGAGGATGGTGCCGAGGATCGTGGCGTACGTCGACGGGCGGCCGATCTCCTTCTCCTCCAGCTCCTTGACCAGGCTCGCCTCGGTGTAGCGGGCGGGCGGCTTGGTGGAGTGGCCGTCGGCGGTGATCCGGTCGGCGCTCAGCGCGTCGCCCTCGGCGACCTGCGGCAGCCGGCGCTCGCGGTCGTCGAGTTCCGCGTTCGGGTCGTCGGCGCCCTCGACGTAGGCCTTGAGGAAGCCGTGGAAGGTGATGATCTTGCCGGAGGCGGAGAACTCGGCGTCGCGGCCGTCGGAGGCGGCGCCGCCGACCCGGACGGTGACGGACTGGCCGGTCGCGTCCTTCATCTGGGAGGCGACGGTGCGCATCCAGATCAGTTCGTAGAGCCGGAACTGGTCGCCGGTCAGGCCGGTCTCGGCCGGTGTGCGGAAGCGGTCGCCGGAGGGGCGGATCGCCTCGTGGGCCTCCTGGGCGTTCTTGACCTTGCCCGCGTAGACGCGCGGCTTGTCCGGCAGGTAGTCGGCGCCGTAGAGCTGCGTGACCTGGGCGCGGGCGGCGCTGACGGCGGTCTCCGAGAGCGTGGTGGAGTCCGTACGCATGTAGGTGATGAAGCCGTTCTCGTACAGCTTCTGCGCGACCTGCATGGTGGCCTTCGCGCCGAAGCCGAGCTTGCGCGACGCCTCCTGCTGGAGGGTGGTGGTGCGGAAGGGCGCGTACGGCGAGCGGCGGTAGGGCTTGGACTCGACGCTGCGCACCGAGAACTGCGCGTCGGCGAGCGCGGTGGCCAGCGCCCGGGCGTGCTCCTCGTCGAGGTGCAGCACGGCGGCGTTCTGCTTCAGGGCGCCGGTGGAGGCGTCGAAGTCCCGGCCCTGGGCGACCCGGCGGCCGTCGACGGACACGAGCCGGGCGTTGAGCGTGGCGGGGTCGGACGGGTCGCCGGCCCGGCCGGTGTTGAAGACACCGACCAGGTCCCAGTACTCCGAGGTGCGGAACGCGATCCGCTCGCGCTCGCGCTCGACCACCAGGCGGGTCGCCACTGACTGCACCCGGCCCGCCGACAACCGCGGCATGACCTTCTTCCACAGCACCGGGGAGACCTCGTAGCCGTACAGCCGGTCGAGGATGCGGCGGGTCTCCTGGGCGTCGACCAGCCGCTGGTTCAGCTCGCGGGGATTGCGCACGGCCGCCTGGATGGCGTCCTTGGTGATCTCGTGGAACACCATCCGGTGCACCGGGACCTTGGGCTTGAGGATTTCCTGCAAATGCCAGGCGATGGCCTCGCCCTCGCGGTCCTCGTCAGTGGCCAGGAATAGTTCGTCGGACTCCTTGAGGAGATCCTTGAGCTTCTTGACCTGTGCCTTCTTGTCCGCGTTCACGACGTAGATGGGCTGGAAATCGCTGTCCACATTGACGCCCAGCCGCGCCCACGGCTGGCCCTTGTACTCCGCCGGCACTTCGGCGGCCCCGTTGGGGAGGTCGCGGATGTGCCCGACGCTGGCCTCGACGACGTATCCCGGGCCGAGATAGCCCTTGATCGTCTTCGCCTTGGCAGGCGACTCGACGATGACGAGTCGGCGGCCGCCCTGTGCGGTCTCGCGGGTCGGGGACAACTTCGCTCTTCTCTCCGGTTCGAAGGGGTGTCGCTGCGGAGTGTGACCGTACCTCCTGGGCCCGTGTCAAACGGGAAAAGTCCGCAACGCCACTCGAACGGTAACCCGATGTACGTTCTATCCACACCGCCGGGGTCCGCCGGCGGCTTCCCCCAGCAGGCTACGTCCACCCGCCTGATCCTGCCCGAAATCGCGGGTTCCGATCCTCGCGGCCGAAAACCGCCGCGGCGACCGGCCCCCGGCGGGTCCGCGGCGGCCGGGCCGGGCGGCGGGCGCGGGACGGCCCCGTGCGGTTCTGTAGCCGGTTTGTATCAAGGGCGGTACGGGACGCGGCGCACCGGGGGCTGCGAAAATGGCCGCGGACGGGCGGGTGGGCAGCCGCGCCCGCCGCGCAACGGTGGGAACGCAGGGGCGGGGGGACGGGGCATGTCCGACCAGGGTCCGTATCCGGACAGGTCGCGGCTAGCAGGTGAGCGGGTGAGCACTCCGACCGGCGCGGGGGTGCGGCCGGTGCGGCGCCGCCCGCACCCGGCGGTCCTACCCCTGGCCGCGCTCGCCGCCGCGGCCGCCGGGTCCGCGTACCTCTACCGCACCGACCCGCACCAGAGCGGTCACTTCCTGCCGCGCTGCCCCTTCAACTGGCTCACCGGGCTACTCTGCCCGGCCTGCGGCGGCACCCGCCTCGCGTACGACCTGCTGCACGGCGACCCGGTCCGGGCGTTCCATGACAACGCGCTGCTGCTGGTCCTGTCGCCGGCGCTGGCCTGGATGGCCGGCCGCTGGGTGGTCGAGGGGCTGCGCGGCCGGCGGTGGCAGCCGGTGCTGCGTCCCCGGACCCAGTACGCGCTGCTGGTGGCGGCGGTGTGCTGGACGGTGGTGCGGAACCTGCGCTGACGCCGGGGGCCGGCTGCTTCGTACGCTGCCCCGTCCGGTCCCGTTGCTCCGATTGCTCCGGTTACGCCGGTTACGCCGGTTACGCCGGTTACTCGGATTACTCCGATTACTCCGTGACCGGGTTGAGGAAGCCCTGCTCGACCAGCAGGCGGATCGACGCGGGGGTGCGGTCGCGCAGCAGCACCGGGTCCTCGTCCAGCAACTGGGCGATGGCGTCCACGATGCGGCCGGCCGCCAGCGTGCCGTCGCAGACCCCGGCGAACCCGGCGCCCACGGTGTCGACCTTGGTGGCCCGGCGCATGCCCCGCGCGGAGCGCAGCACCACGTGCTCGGGGTCCTCCGCGCCCGGCATCCCGACCTGCTCCTGCACGACGTCGGGCGCGAGGGTGAACCGGGCGGCGAGCAGCGCGGCGTCGTCGTGGCCGCGCAGGAAGTCCTGCCGCCCGAACCAGTCGGCGACGTACGGCCCGAGCGGCTGCTCCACCGGGTGCGGCCACTCCTCGGCGGTGACCGAAGGCTGCGCGGCACCGGACCTGCGCAGCGTGATCCAGCCGAAGCCGATGCCGTTGACCTTGTGCCGTTCGAAGTCCTCCAGCCAGGCGTCATAGCGGCGTGCGTACGCGGCCGGGTCGGCGTGGTGGTCACCGCCGTCGCGCAGCCACAGCTCGGCGTACTGCGCGACGTCCTGCACCTCGCGCTGCACGATCCAGGCGTCGCACCCGGCGGGCAGCCAGGAGGTGACGCGCTCACGCCAGTCCTCGCCCTCGGTGTGCTGCCAGTTGGCGAGGAGCTGGCAGTAGCCGCCTTCGGTGAGGTGGTCGGCGGACTGGTTGACGAGTTCGCGGCACAGGTCGTCGCCCGCCATGCCGCCGTCGCGGTAGGTGAACCGCCCGGCGGGGGAGATCACGAACGGCGGGTTCGACACGATCAGGTCGTACCGCTCGTCCCGGACCGGCGTGAAGAGCCCGCCCTCGCGCAGGTCGGGTTCGGCCGCGCCGGACAGCGCGAGGGTGAGCCGGGCGAAGTGCAGGGCGCGCGGGTTGACGTCGGTGGCCGTCACCCGCGTGGCGTGTCGGGAGGCGTGCAGCGCCTGCACGCCGGAGCCCGTACCGAGGTCGAGCACGCTGCCCACCGGTTCGCGCACGGTCAGCCCGGCGAGCGTGGTGGACGCGCCGCCTACGCCCAGCACGAGGTCGGCGCGGTCCACACCGGGCGCGCTGCCGATACCGGCCGCGCCGCCGACCGCGCAGCCGAGGTCGGAGACGATCCACCAGTCCGCGCCCTCGTCCCCGGCGTACGGGCGTACGTCGACGGTGGCGCGGACCTCGGCGCCGTCGCGGAGCAGCCAGCCCGCCGCCTCGTAACGGTCCAGGCCCCCGCCGCCGAGGGCGGTGCGGGCGCCGGCGAGCGGGACCGCCTGCTGGAGGAGGAAGAGCCGGACCAGGGTCTCCAGCGGGCTGCCGCCGCGGGTGGCGCGCAGCGCGGGGACGGTCTCGGCGCGGGACAGGGCCGCGTAGGCGACGGCCCCGAGCAGTTCCAGGCAGCCGTCGGCGGTGAAGTCGGCGGCGAGCAGATCGGCGCGGAGGGCGGGCGCGGCGGCGGGGTCGGGCAGGGGGCGGCCGGGGCCGCCCGGGCTGCCGGGGTGATGGGGATCGCCGGTCGGCCGGGTGGGGTTGCTCGGATCGCTCACGCCGCTCATTGTCCCGGAACTCGGGGCAGGGCGCGCCGCCGTGCCGCAGGAGGCGGGGTCAGGACTTCTTCGGGTCGGCGCTCGTCGTCGTGGTGGGTGTGGCGGTCGTCGTCGCCGAGGCGGCCGGGGTGGTCGGGGTGGTCGCACCGGCCGTCGGGGTGGTCACCTTGCCGCCGGAGACACCGCGGCAGCCGGCCTGCTGGGCGAGGGCCTTGCCCATGTCGCCCTTGCGGAGGGTGTCGAGGGAGGTCTGCCCCTTGGCGGCGGTCTGCTGGAGCGAGGTCGAGACGTCGCCGAGACCGGTCGCGAACTTGGTCTGGTCGCTGGCGTCCAGGCCGTCGACCTGCTTCTTCAGCGTGGCGTACTGGGTGGACTGCTGGGTGAAGACCGTGACCGCGTTCTTCTGGAACGTCGCGCCGTCGTCGCCGGGGGCGGCGCCGGCCTTCTGGAAGATCCCGGCGAGGGACGTGTAGGCGTCGGAGATCGACTGGAAGGCGGCGGAGTCGGCGCTCTTCACGTCCTGCGGCTTGCCGCCGCTGTCGACCTGGCCGAACGACGCGTTGGCGGTGTTGATCTTGCCGAGTTGGACCTGTGCCTGGTCGCAGACGCCCTTCGCCCAGTCGTCCTGCTTCTTGGCGGTGTCGTCCCCGCCGCACGCGGACAGCGCGAGCAGTGCGACCGCGCTGCCGGACAGCGCGGCCAGGAGCTTCTTCTTCACCTTCACCGGGTGGGTCCCTTCCGTGGCCTTCGGCCCCGGAACATACACGGCCGGGCGGTACGGCTCCGGCGGCGCCGACCTCTGCTGACCCCTTTCACCTGCTCTTCGATCGGTTCGCGCCACAGCCTGCACCGCAGGTGAGCGGCGGGCCCGCGGGCCTCGTACAGTGCTGCCCGTCCGGCGGCCGCGGGCGCGGTGGTGTGACCATTCCCACGGAGCCAGGACCGGGGACAGGGGCCGCTGCGCGCGGCGGACCGGGTCGGGTCGGGTCGGGTCGGGTCGGCTAGACGGTGACGGTCGGCCAGGTCATCCGGATCACGCCGCCGCGGTCGCCGTCGATCACCTCGACGTCGTCGACCAGGCCGCTGATGACGGCGAGGCCCATCTCGCCCTCGTCCTCGGCGGCGTCATCGGTGGGCGGGCCGTCGGTGTGGCCGCCACCGGCCGAAGTGCTGGCGACCTCGTCCACGACCTCGATGGAGAACTTCTTCTCGTCCTCGTTGAGCAGTACGCGCACCGGCTGCTCGACGCCGTTGTTGCGGTGCAGGCCGACGGCACGGCTGCACGCCTCGCCGACCGCCAGCCGGACCTCGTCCAAGGACGCCTCGTCCACCCCCGCTCGGCGCGCCACCTGGGCGGCCACGAGCCGTGCGGTGCGCACATGCTCGGGCTGGGCGCTGAAGAGCAGTTCTACGGTGGGCATGGGGCTTCCCCCTCCGGTCCTGTGGTTGGGCATCACAGGGGACCGGACGGCGGTCCGTCCGGTGCCCCTCTCGGACGAACGTCAGTCGGTCGCCGCGACAGCCTCGTCGACCGAGGTGTGGATGGGGAACACCTTGGTCAGACCGGTGATTCGGAAAATCTTCAGGATGCGCTCCTGGTTGCACACCAGACGCAGCGATCCTTCGTGCGCACGCACCCGCTTCAGCCCGCCGACGAGCACACCCAGGCCGGTCGAGTCGAGGAAGTCGACTCCCTCCATGTCCACGACGAGGTGGTAACTCCCGTCGTTCACGAGCTCCACGAGCTGCTCCCGCAGCTTGGGCGCGGTGTACACATCAATCTCGCCGCCGACCTCGACGATCGTGCGATCGCCGACGGTTCGGGTCGACAGGGACAGGTCCACTGATCCTCCAGCACCTTGCATCGACGCGGCGCCCCCCTGGGGCCTCCACCGAAACGTTAACGGTAGTGGTGACTCCTCCACCGAGCGGTGGGGGAAGGAGTTGGGCCGCGATGGCATTCAATCACTTCGCGGTGGGCCCGCACGACGCCTTACTGCGATTGTCCGTCATGCCGGTGACACACTGAGTGCCGATGGCCCAGGATCAACTTCCGCAGTCGGCGCACGGCCGACCGTCCCCACGGACCGCTTTGGAGCGGCTTTCCGCGGGGGCTGACCGCGCCGTACGCATCACCCATACGGAGCACCTGCCCCCGCGGGTCGGGCGTCATGCATCTTGGCCGGAGGGCGTCCGTCCGGAAGTCGTCGCCGCGATCCGGGCCGCCGGGATCGACCGTCCGTGGGAGCACCAGGCGCTGGCCGCCGAGCACGCGCTGCGCGGCGAGTCGGTGGTCGTGGCCACCGGCACCGCCTCCGGCAAGTCGCTGGCCTACCTCGCACCGGTGCTGAGCGCGCTGCTGCCGGAGCCGCGGGGCGCCGGGGGCGCCGCTGATGGTGACCGTGACAGCGGGTCGGTCGCCGCCGATGGGCCGATCGGGGGAAGCGGAGGGGCCGGGAGCGCCGGGAGCGCCGCGGGGACCGTGGCCGCCGTCGGACGGGGCCGGGTCCGGGTGCCCGCACAGGGCGGGCGCGGGCCGACCGCGCTCTACCTCGCCCCCACCAAGGCGCTCGCCGCCGACCAGCGCCGCGCAGTGAGCGCCCTCGCGGCGCCGCTCGGCCACGCCGTGCGTCCCGCGGTCTACGACGGCGACACGCCGTACGAGGAACGCGAGTGGGTCCGCCGGCACGGCACCTACGTCCTGACCAACCCCGACATGCTGCACCGCGGCATCCTGCCCGGGCACGCCCGCTGGTCCTCCTTCCTGCGCGGTCTGCGCTACGTCGTCATCGACGAGTGCCACACCTACCGCGGCGTGTTCGGCTCCCACGTCGCCCAGGTACTGCGCCGCCTGCGGCGGATCTGCGCCCGCTACGGCGCCGACCCGGTCTTCCTGCTCGCCTCCGCCACCTCCGCCGACCCCGGTCAGGCCGCCGCCCGCCTGACCGGCGTGCCCGTCGCCGAGGTCACCGAGGACACGTCCCCGCGCGGCGAGGTGGCCTTCGCGCTGTGGGAACCGCCCCTGACCGAACTGTCCGGTGAACACGGCGCCCCGGTCCGCCGCACCGCCACCGCCGAGTGCGCCGAGCTCCTCACCGACCTCGTCCTGCAGGGCGTACGGACCGTCGCCTTCGTCCGCTCCCGGCGCGGTGCGGAACTCGTCGCCCTCATCGCCCAGGAGCGGCTCGCCGAGATCGACTCCTCACTCCCGCAGCGCGTCGCCGCCTACCGCGGCGGCTACCTGCCCGACGAGCGCCGTGCCCTCGAACGCGACCTGCACTCCGGCCGCCTGCTCGGCCTGGCCTCCACCTCCGCCCTCGAGCTCGGCGTGGACGTCTCCGGGCTCGACGCGGTCCTGCTGGCCGGCTATCCCGGCACCCGCGCCTCGCTGTGGCAGCAGGCCGGGCGGGCCGGGCGCTCGGCCCAGGGCGCGCTGGCGGTCATGGTGGGCCGCGACGACCCCCTGGACACGTATCTCGTCCACCACCCCGAGGCGATCTTCGAACGGCCCGTCGAGTCCACCGTCCTCGACCCGGACAACCCGTACGTGCTCGCACCGCACCTGTGTGCCGCCGCCGCCGAACTCCCGCTGACCGAGGACGACCTGGCTCTCTTCGGCCCCGAAGCCGCCGGTCTGGTGGCGCAGTTGGAGAAGCGCGGGCTGCTGCGCCGCCGGGCGTCGGGATGGTACTGGACCCGCCGGGAACGCGCCGCCGACCTCACCGACATCCGCGGGGAGGGCGGCACCCCGATCCAGGTCGTCGAAGCCGGCACCGGGCGGCTGCTGGGCACCGTGGACGCCTCCTCGGCCCACACCACCGTCCACGAGGGCGCCGTCCACCTCCACCAGGGCCGCACCTATCTCGTACGGCGCCTGGACCTCGAGGACTCCGTCGCCCTGGTGGAGCGCGCCGACCCGCCCTTCAGCACGATGGCCCGCGACACCACTGACATCCGCGTGCTGTCCACCGACATCGACGAACCCTGGGGCGACGCCCGCATCCACTTCGGCTCCGTGGAGGTCACCCACCAAGTGGTGTCCTACCTGCGGCGCCGACTGCTGACCGGCGAGGTCCTCGGCGAGGCCAAACTCGACCTCCCGCCGCGGACCCTGCGCACCCGCGCCGTCTGGTGGACCGTCACCGACGACCAACTCGACACCGCCGGCATCCACCCGGAGGAACTGCCCGGCGCCCTGCACGCCGCCGAGCACGCCTCCATCGGCCTCCTCCCGCTCTTCGCCACCTGCGACCGCTGGGACATCGGCGGCGTGTCCATACCGCTGCACGCCGACACCGGCCTGCCCACCGTCTTCGTCTACGACGGCCACCCCGGCGGGGCGGGCTTCGCCGAACGCGCCTTCCACACCGCCCGCAGCTGGCTCGCCGCGACCCGCGAGGCCATCGCGTCCTGCGAATGCGACCACGGCTGCCCCTCCTGCGTGCAGTCGCCCAAGTGCGGCAACGGCAACGACCCGCTCGACAAAGCCGCCTCCGTCCGCCTGCTGGACTGCCTGCTCGCCTCCGCCAAGGAACCCGACCCCCCGCTCTGACCGACGCTCCTCCACCGTCGGTCCCCCGGGAACACGCCCCCGTCAGTCTCCAGCCCCTGCGCCCCGCGTCGGCCTGAACCGACCACCGGCGTCGGCACCGGCACCGGCACCGGCACCGGCACCGGCACCGAGGCAAGCGGCGGGCCCGCCCGCGACCTCACCCGCGCTCCCCCTACCTCAGCCACGACGTCGGCCACCTCCCCCACCACCACGCACTCACGCAGCACCGCCTGCTGAGCGGCCGCCACCCGCGCGGCCAGCCGGCACGCCGCCTCCTCACCGTCGAGCGCGTGGTCCGCAGCGGCCAACGCGGCCAAGTCCGCAGCGCCGCCCGCCCGGTGCCTGGCCACCACCGCCCTTCCCATCAGCGCCACCCCCGCGAAGACCGCGATCAACAACGCCATCAGCCCGAGCGACCACACCGTCGCCGACCCCCGGTCCCGCTCCCGACTCACGGCCCACCGCTCCCCACCGTCTCCTCGTCCGACGCGGCCGCCTCCGCCGTCAACCTCACCGGAAACCGCGGTCTTTCCACCGTCACCCGCACCCTCACCATCCCTCCGCCCCGGCTCACCCTGACCTCCGCTCCCTTCGGCGCTGCCGCGCGGCTGACCCTCACCACATCCCCCGCCCCTTCCCCCCGCGCAGCAGCGCGCGCCCCGGCCCTGGCGGCGTCCACGCACCGAATCTGCGCAGCCGCCGCCATCAACCCCCACGTCAGCAGCCCCGTCAGCGCCACCAGCGTCGGGATCACCACGGCCGCCTCCGCCGTCACATATCCCTGGTCCCCGCGACGGCGCACCCACCCGGCCCATCCGGACCCGTGTGCGCCGCGCAATCGCCTCACCCACTCAGAACGGCGCATGGAGCGCCTTCTCGATCACCGAGGTCATCGCCGTCCGCACCGGCCCGCTCGTCACGATCTTGTAGAGCACCGCCGCGAACCCGCAGGCCGCAATCGTGCCCACCGCGTACTCCGCGGTGCTCATCCCCGCATCGGCCGCCACCCGGCACCGCCAGACGCACCCGGCCCACCGAACCGCCACCCGCTCAGCCAACTTCCGCCTCGTCATTTCCGTTCTCCTCCTGTTGGTTTCTTGTGATTCCTACTGATTCCGTGCGCCGTCCCGACCGGACGAAGGGGGCGCGCGTCCTGCCGCGGGCCTCAACCTCCGCCACCGCCCACCGGGCCTCCCAGCACCGCCCCGGCCAGCCCCATCACCACCGGCGCGACGCCCACGAACAGAAAGGCGGGCAGGAAGCACACGCCCAGCGGTGCGGTGGCCAGCACCGCGGCCCGGCGAGCCCCGGCGACCGACGAACGGGCGTGCTCAGCGCGGTAGTCCGCGGCCAGCCGCGCCATCTCCGCCACCGGCGCGCTGCCGGTCGTCGACGCCCTCGCCAGACAACGGCCCATCGCCCGGGCCGCAGGCAGTCGGCCGAACCTGTCCCAGCATTCCGACGGCTCCCCACCGAGCCGCAACTCCGCCTCCGCCCGCAGCAGCGCTGCTCCCAACGGCCCGTCCAGGCACCGCCCCACCGCCCCCGCGGTCTCCCCCGGCGTGGCCCCCGCGGCCAGGCAAGCCGCCATCAGGTCGGCGCACAGCGGCAGTTCGCCCGGACCGGATACCGCGTGGTCCGCCTGCTCTTGTGCCGCCCGCCCCGTGGCCTTCGACCGGTGGTGGACGAGCACCATCCGCACGCCGACCCCGACCACGGCCCCGGCCATCACCCCAGCGAAGCTCCCCACGAACGCCGCTGTCCCCAGCGCCGGCGCGACCACCGGCAGCCAGACCCGTCCGGCGTCTCGGGCTTTTCCCCGCCACGCGCGCGGCGCCTTCACCGGCTGGGCTTCCTCCAGCAGGAGACTCAACCTGCGCACGCCGCCACGCCTGTTCCTCCCCGCCACAGCCGCGCCGACTGCCGCACACACCGCCAGTACGACGGCCACCGTCATCCCCAGGCTGTGGACAACCTCGCCGCTCACGACCGGTCCCCTTCCACAACGGGCTCACTCGACGCCTGGGCGGACCGCGGCTCCGCCTTCCCCGGGCCGGGGCCGCCCCACGCGGAGCCGCCCCGACCACGATCCGTCCCGGTCGGCGGGCCGCCCTCGGCAGCCCGGATGATCCGCGCGGTCCAGGCCAGCCCGGCCCACTCCAGAAGCGCGCCCACGACCAGGCAGCCCAGCCCCGCCGGCGTGTGCAGCAGCACCTCGGCCGGGTCGGCTCCCAACGCCGTGCCCAACACCAACCCGAACACCGGGAGCAGCGCCAGCAGCACCGCGGTGGCGCGCGGGCCGGCCAACTGCGCTCGCAGGTCCTCCCGTTGCTCGGCCTCGGCTCGTAGCGCGGCGGCGACCCGGTCCAGGGCCGTGGCCAGCCCAGCGCCTCCGTCCACCGCGACCTGCCAGCACGCGGCCACCGCACCGAGTCCCTGCGCGCCCGGACCTGACCGAGCCGCCGTCCGAAGTGCGCCGGGCACGTCTCCGCCGAACCGGGCGGCAGACAGCAGCAGGCCCGCGATCCGTGCCAGTTCCGGCGACCCGGGCCACCCGGCCGACTGCACCGCCTCCGCGAGCGCCACGTGCGGCGGCTGTCCTGCCCGCAGGTCGCCCGCAAGCGTGCCGCACAGCCCGCTCACCGCGGCCGCGGTCCGTTCCGCCACCGCCCGTTCGGCCCGGTCGCGCAGTGCCCTTCGCACCAACGGGACCGCGACCGCCGCGCCGACCACCGGCACCACCGACCAGGTGACCGCCGCGAGCACCATCCCGGCGGGCAGGCACAGCCACTCCGGACCGCCTCGCACGAGCCGCGCCTCTGCTGTCCCGGCCATCCGCTGCCGGGCGCCGCCGGGAGCACCGCGCCTGCCCGGCCGTTCACGCCGCCAGGCCCGCAAGGACCTCCGCTCGGGCCGCCCCCGCTGGTGCGGGCACCGTCCACCGATCCACGCACGGACGGCCTCGACCACACGACCCCATCGGTTCCGCCACTGCTCAACCCTGCCCGCCGTAGCGCCTGAAGGGGTCTGTGCGCGCGTCAGCAACCCGTGCACGCGTCGCCGGTATCCGTGCCGCTGCAGAGCGGTCCACGCGGGCAGACAGGCCACCAGAAGCGCGGCCCACAGCGCCAGAGCGGGAGTCACCGCCGGACATGTCGCGGCGTTCACGACACACCTGCCGAGCACAGCTGAGCCAACCGACTCCAGCCCGGTCCGCGTTCCACCCCGCCACATCCGTCGCGGACAAGCGCCGGTACCGTGCCGACCAAGCCGTCCCGCCGACGGCTCACCACGTGGATCTCGGCGACTCTGCGCCGACCCGCACCGTCCCGCACGAGGTGGACGACCGCCGACAGCGCGGCGGCCAACTGACTGTGCAGAGCGGCCCGGTCCAGGCCCGCGGTCGAGCCCAGAGCCTCCAGCCTCGCGGGCACATCCGCAGCCGCATTGGCGTGCACGGTCCCGCAGCCGCCCTCGTGACCGGTGTTCAGGGCACCAAGGAGGTCCAGCACCTCGGCGCCGCGCACCTCGCCGACCACGAGCCGGTCGGGCCGCATCCGCAGCGCCTGCCGCACCAGGTCCCGCAAGGTGACCTCGCCGGCCCCCTCCTGGTTGGCGGGCCGGGTCTCCAGCCGGACGACGTGCGGATGGTCCGGGCGCAGTTCGGCGGAGTCCTCGGCGAGGACGATGCGGGCCGCGGGGTCGACAAGGCCGAGCAGGCAGCTCAGCAGCGTGGTCTTTCCCGAGCCGGTGCCGCCGCTGATCATGAACGACAGCCGTGCGTCCAGCATCGCCCGCAGCAGCACGGCGGTCTCCTCGTCGAGGGTGCCGACCGCGACGAGTTCGGGGAGCGTGAACGCGCGGGCCCGTACGACACGGAGTGACAGGCAGGGCGAGCCGACCACGACGGGTGGTAGTACCGCGTGCAGCCGTGTGCCGTCGGGCAGCCGGGCGTCGACCCACGGCCGCGCGTCGTCGAGACGGCGGCCTGCGGTCGTGGCGAGCCGTTGGGCGAGACGTCGCACCGCCGCGGTGTCGGCGAACCGGATCGGGCTGCGTTCGAGGCCGCGGCCCCGGTCGATCCAGACCTGGTCGGGTGCATTGACGAGGATGTCGGTGACTTCCGGGTCGGCCAGGAGGGGCTCCAGCGGTCCGGCGCCGACCAGTTCGGAACGCAGCGCGGCGACCACATCGAGCACTTCGGAGTCCCCGATCAGGCGTCCTTGGGCGCGCAGCGCCGCAGCCACGCGGGCGGGGGTGGGTTCGCCGCCGTGTTCGGCCAGGTGGAGCCGGACCGCGTCGAGCAGTGCCGCACTCATGCCATCACGCACCCGGCGGCCGCGAGCGCCTGTCCGAGGAAGGCTCCGCTGAATCGCGCGAGGGGGCCGCGCGTGGAGGAGCCCGGTGGCGCGCCGCCGGACATCGGATCGGCCAGACCGGGTTCGGGCCGCAACTCACCTGCGAGCGGCAGTCCGATCAGCCGTGCGATCTCGCCGCCGTCCAGGCCGGAGGAGAACGGCCCGCGCGCGACCACCCGCAGGTCGTCCAACGCCGGGGCGAAGGCCGCCGCCACTTGGCAGGCGGCGGCCACCGCGCGGAGTTCAGCGGGCACCACCAGCAGTCCCACATCGATCTGGCCGAGCGTCTCGGTGACGGTGTCGTCCACTTTGCGCGGCAGATCGACGACCACCAGGCCGCCGCCCCGCCTGGCAGCTCCCATCACCGACCGCATGGCCTGGGGCGGGATGAGCATGGACTGTCCGCGGTCCCAGCTCAGCACACTGAGCGAGCCCAGCCGGGGCAGGGACTCCTCCAGCACACCGCTGTTGACGCGGCCGCGCGAGTCGGCGAGATCGGGCCAGCGCAGCCCGCCGGTGCGTTCAGCCCCGAGCATGATGTCCAGGCCACCGCCGAGCGGGTCGCCGTCGACGAGCATGACGCGAAGGCCGGTGCGCGCCGCGGTCACGGCGAGGCCGCAGGCCAGCGTGCTGGCACCGGCGCCGCCCCGGCCGCCGACCACGCCGATCGTCAGAGCGGGCCCGCTGCCGCCTTCTGCCAGGTCCGCCAGCCGGTCCACCAGCCACGCCTCGGCGGCCGGCAGGAACAGGACGTGGTCGGCGCCGACCGCGACGGCCCGGCGCCATGTTTCGGAGTCGGCGGAGTCCACGCCGCCGCTCCCGACCAGCAGAACGCCCTTGCGCCGCGCTGCTCCCTGGACTCTTCCGGATGCCTCCACGCCGACCAGGACAAGCGGTGCGTTCTCCCAACTCGCATTGCGCGGGGGCGCGGTGAAGGCGACTTCCGGTTCTGCGCCGGCCGCCGCGCACAGTCGGAGCAGATCGTCGAGGAGGCTTTCGTCCTCCGTGACAATCAGCGGTCCGCGGATGCCTTCGGCGGCTTCGCGCGGTCGATCGGATGCACTGGTTCGAACCATTTCCCTGTCCCCTGTCGCTTGTCGTGCGAGCACGGTGTGCTGCGCCTGCGATCAGCTTGGGCCAGGAAGTGGAATTGAGACGATCTTGGTCGGAATCTGTGGATAACTCGGCGATTGTGGATAACTCCACCACCCGGACGAGTGGGTTCACCGGGACCAGCGGGACGATTACCGAACGTCACGTGTCATACGCATAGAAACGCACACGCGCACGAGTGAGAGGAACGCCATGAACACGTCGACGTACGCCGCAGCCCCCACCGCCAACTCCCCGTACGCATGCGGACATGCGACGACCCCCGCCGGGGGGGAGAGCGGGGGTCGTCCCCACGGTCCGACTCGGGGGGGGGAGGAGCCAGACCGGGTTAGCACGGTCGCGAACGATCCGTGACTTCCATGGTGTACCCGACGGCCCGCCCAGGCAAACCCACACGCCAGGCCTTAGGCCGAATGGTGGTTGCCTATGCTCGTCCCGTGGAAAACCACCTGCCCCCGCGTACTGCGGCGTTCTTCGATCTCGACAAGACCGTGATCGCCAAGTCGAGCACGCTCGCCTTCGGACGGTCCTTCTACCACGGTGGACTCATCAACAGGCGAGCGGTATTGCGCACCGCATATGCCCAGTTCGTATACCTCGTCGGTGGCGCCGATCACGACCAGATGGAGGGTATGCGCAAATACCTCTCTGATCTGTGCCGCGGCTGGAATGTGCAGCAGGTCCGGGAGATCGTCGCCGAGACGCTGCACGACCTGATCGACCCGATCATCTACGACGAAGCCGCCTCGCTGATCGAGGAGCACCACGCGGCCGGCCGCGACGTGGTGATCGTGAGTGCCTCGGGGTCCGAAGTGGTCGAGCCGATCGGGGAGATGCTCGGCGCCGACCACGTGGTGGCCACTCGGATGGTCGTGGCCGACGGCGCGTACAACGGCGAGATCGAGCATTACGTCTACGGTCCGGCGAAAGCCGAAGCCATCGCCCGGCTGGCCGAGTCCGAGGGGTACGACTTGCAGCGGTCATTCGCCTACAGCGATTCGGCTACGGACCTACCCATGCTGGAGGCGGTCGGCCACCCGTACGCCGTCAACCCTGACCGGGCGCTGCGCAAGGAGGCGGTCGCACGGGACTGGCCGATCCTCACCTTCGAGCGTCCGGTGCGCCTCAAGCAGCGCATCCAGTCGCTGTCGATGCCGCCGCGCCCGGTCCTGGCGGCCGCCGCGATCGGTGCTGCCGCCGCCACCGCGGGACTGGTCTGGCTCGCTGCGCGCCGACGCCGGCCGCTGGCGGCTTCCTGACCGACCGAGACCCCCTCGTGGCCGACGAGACCAAGGTGACGTGAGCCAACGATCGGCCGAGCAGAATGTCCGACTTGGCGGCAAAAGTAAAAAGTGTAGCCAGGGGTTCCGCTACCTGTCGGTCGGGAGTACAAAAGAGTTAACGGCCCGCGAGACCACGGACTTCCGAGAGGAAGACCGCAGTTCAGCTGGCGGCCCCACGGACCGAGCACAGAAGCCGGGCACCCACGCGTAGCCGACCCGCCAACCGGGCCAGCCGCACCAGGCAGCGGGCAAAGTCCCCGCCCTGATGGGCAACATTCGAGCACGCACTGGTAACTCGGCGGACGTGCCCAAGCGGCGGCACCGACGGGTGCCGCCGCTCGTCGGTTCAGGCGGCGCCGCGCTGCATGGCCTCGCAGACGGCGACGCTCTCACGCACCCCGAGTTCGAGCGCGCGCCCGCAGTGGCCGATCCACTCGGCCATGCCCTCGGGAGTGCCCGAGGCGTACCCCTCGAGGGCTTTGAGGTATCCGGCCAGGCCCAGCTCCGCGTGGCCGACCTCCGCCGGGCAGATGGACTTGGGGTCCAGTCCGCTGCCGACCAGGACGATGCGTTCGGCGGCGCGCGCGACCGGCCCGTTGAATGAGCCGAAAGGGCGCAGGCAGAGCAGTTCGCCGTGTACGACGGCGCCCACCACGAGCGCGGGCGCGGTGGAACCGGCCCGCAGCAGTTCGGCGAGTCCGTCGAGCCGCGCGGCGACCTCGGAGGGCTCCGGAAGCGGGACCGTCTCGAAGCCGACCACCTCGTCGGTCACCGGCTCGCCGTCCAGTCGCGGCCGCCCGACGGTGGTTTCCTCAGCAGCCCCGCCGGCCGCGGTCAGGTGCAGCCGGGCAAGTGCCTGCACCGGGGACCGCCGCCACACGCTGAGAAGTTGGCCGGCTTCGGCCGTCACCCGAAGGGCAGCACCAACGGTGCGCGACTGGTCGTCGGCGGAGAAATCGCTGCGGCGGCGTACCTCCTCCAGCGGCCAGTCGGCGCCCGAGAGGGCGGCGGAGGCCCGGGCGCCGCGAAGGGCGGCTTCCGAGGCGATCTCACCGGCCCGGCGACGCATCACCCGGTGGCCGTAGACCCGGTCCACCGCCTGGCGCACGGACTCCACCGCGTCGGGCACGCCCGGCAGCGCGGCGAGTACGGCCAGCGGGTCCGCCTGCCCGGAAGGTGGGGAAGGAGCAGCGTTCGTAGCCATGTCCCTGACCCTACGCACCCCCCACGGCCCGGAAAGACCACGATCGAGTGGCCTTCCCCACTCCCCGTCAGTTCGCTCGGCACACCGCCCCTACGCTTAGCGAACATGAAGATCGCTTTCGTTGGGAAGGGCGGCAGCGGCAAGACGACGCTGTCGTCCCTGTTCATCCGCCACCTCGCCGCAGCCCGCGTCCCCGTCGTCGCGGTCGACGCGGACATCAACCAGCACCTCGGCCCGGCGCTCGGGCTCGATGAGGAGGACGCCGCGGCGCTGCCCTCGCTCGGCGCGCACCTGCCGGCGATCAAGGAGTACCTGCGCGGCGCAAACCCGCTCATCCCCTCGGCCGACAGCATGATCAAGACCACCCCGCCCGGTAGCGGCTCGCGCCTTCTGCGACTGTGCGAGGAGAACCCGGTCTACGCGGCGTGCGCCCGGCAGGTCGATCTCGGCACCGGCGGCACCGCGCGACTGATGGTGACCGGCCCGTTCGCCGAGTCCGACCTCGGCGTGGCCTGCTACCACTCGAAGGTCGGGGCGGTGGAGCTGTGCCTGAACCACCTGGTGGACGGGCGGGACGAGTACCTCGTGGTCGACATGACCGCGGGCAGCGACTCCTTCGCCTCGGGGCTGTTCACCCGGTTCGACCTGACCTTCCTCGTGGCCGAGCCGACCCGCAAGGGCGTCTCGGTGTATCGCCAGTACAAGGAGTACGCCCGCGACTTCGGGGTGAACCTGGCCGTGGTCGGCAACAAGGTGCACGGGGAGGACGACCTCGCCTTCCTGCGGGCCGAGGTCGGGGACGACCTGCTCATCACGGTCGGATACTCGGACTGGGTGCGGGCGATGGAGCGGAGCAGCCCGCCCGGCTTCGAACTGCTGGAGGCCGCCAACCGCCAGGCCCTGTGCGTGATGCACGACCGCGCCGACCGGTCGTACCAGTCCCGCGACTGGCACCGCTACACCCAGCAGATGGCGCACTTCCACCGCAGGAACGCCGAGAGCTGGGGCAATGCCCGGACCGGCGCCGACCTCGCCGCCCAGATCGACCCCGACTTCACGCTGAGTGAGGATCTGGTCGAGGCGCCTGCCGTGCTGTCCCACTGACACCTCCGCGGCGCACCGATACACCGCCTTCCCGCATCCTCAGATTCACTCCAAAGACGGAAATAGTACACGGATTCGGGCTCAAGCCTTCACTCTCCGCAGTCATTCCATTACTCTCCATTTACAGATGCTTGGAGAGCGCGAAAGGGAATGAGAGGAGTGAAGAGCTCATGAGACACCACCGGCACGACGTGTCCGCGTCGATCACCGTGTTCTTGATCGCCGTGCCCCTGTCGCTCGGCATCGCGCTGGCCACCGGCGCGCCGTTGCAGTCCGGTCTGGTCGCCGCGGCGGTCGGCGGCATCGTCGCAGGGCTGCTCGGAGGGACCCCCTTGCAGGTCAGTGGTGGCGCGACGAGCTTGGTCGTGGTCACCGCGGGCCTTGTCGAGCGCTACGGCTGGCGGGCGACGTGCGCGATCACCGTGCTGGCCGGCCTGGCCCAACTGCTGCTCGGCGGACTGCGGGTGGCCAGGGCCGCGCTCGCGGTGAGTCCGGCGATCGTGCACGGCATGCTCGCCGGTATCGGCACGGTCATCGCCATCGGGCAACTGCACGTGGTGCTGGGCGGCAGCCCGCAGGTCTCCGCGGTGGACAACATCGCTGCGCTGCCCGACCAGTTGATGCACAGCCACCCCGTCACGCCCGTCATCGGCGCGGCGACGGCGGCCGTCCTGCTCGGCTGGCCGCGGTTGCGGAGCCGGTTCCGGGCGCTACGGGCGGTCCCGGCGCCGCTCGCCGCAGTCGCGATGGCCACGGCGGTGAGTGCGGCGTGGTCGGTGCCCCGGGTCGACCTGCCACGCTGGACAGCACCTGGTCTGCCCGCTCCACCCGGCGGCCCGGCCACCGCGATCGTCGCGGCCGTCCTGACCGTCACGCTCGTGGCAAGCATGGAGTCGCTGCTGTCGGCCGTCGCGGTGGACGCACTCCAGACGCGGCGCCCGGGGCCGCACGCTCCTCCGGCCCGCCTCGACCGCGAGTTGCTCGGCCAGGGCGCGGCCAATGTGGTGTCCGGACTGCTCGGCGGCCTGCCGGTGGCCGGTGGCGCGATGCGCGGCTCGGCCAACGTCGAGGCGGGTGCCCTGACCCGGCGCTCCACGGTGCTGCACGGCGTGTGGGTGCTGCTGTGCGCGGGGTTCGCCGCCGGAGTGCTCGAGGAGATCCCGCTCGCGGCCCTCGCCGCGCTGGTGATGCTCGTCGGCGTGCGCATGGTCAGCTTCGCCCACATCCGGCACATCCAGCGGCACCGCGAGTTCCCCGTGTACGCGGTCACCCTCGGCACCGTGGTGGTCTTCGGGGTGCTCCAGGGGGTGGCCGCCGGCATCGCGGTCGCCGCCGCCCTGGCACTGCACCGGATCACCCGTATCCGGGTCACCGTCACCCAGGAAGGCGGGTGCCATCGGGTCCGTGCCAGCGGGCAGTTGACGTTCCTCGCGGTTCCCCGGTTGGCCAAGGCCTTCGCCGAGGTGCCGGCGGGTGCGAACGTCGTCGTGGAGCTGGACGGTTCGTTCATGGACCATGCCGCCTATGAGGCGCTGAACGCGTGGAGCACGCGGCACCGTTCGCGGGGCGGGAGGGTGGTGCTCGGCGACGGCGACGGACGGGCGGTCAGCGAACCGGTCAGCGCGCACACCTGCCGCCCTTGGACGCCCTGGCGCAACCACCACTGCACCCGCCCGACGGCCGTCCCGGCCACCAGTGGCGGCCAACTGCTCGGCGGGGTGGGAAACTTCCAGCGCCACACGGCGCCACTGGTGCGCGACGAACTCGCCCGGCTAGCCCGCGAAGGCCAGCAGCCCGGCCAGCTCTTCCTGACCTGTGCGGACTCCCGGCTGGTGACCAGCATGATCACCTCCAGCGGCCCGGGCGACCCCTTCACCGTCCGCAACGTCGGCAACATGGTGCCACCGCCGGAGTCGGACGCGTCCTGCGATTCGGTCGCCGCCGCCGTGGAGTACGCGGTGGACGTGCTCCAGGTATCCAGCATCACCGTGTGCGGGCACTCCGGATGCGGCGCGATGCAGGCGCTGCTCGGCTCCGCTCACGAACCGGGTGCACAGACGCCGCTGGCCCGATGGCTGCGGCACGGCCGGCCGGGCCTGAGCCGGCTCACCGCGGCCACAGCCGCCGGCCCCGTCGGCGCGGCCGCCCCACGTACGGCCCCCGGAAGCGATGCCGCGCCCGTCCCATCCGCGCTCCCGCGCTTCGAGGACCGCCCCGCGGCCGACGATCAGGAACTCCTCGCACTGATCAACGTGATGACGCAGCTGGAGAATCTGACGGCCCATCCGTGCGTGGCCCAACGGGTCGCCGACGGCACCCTCCACCTGCACGGCATGTACTTCCATGTCGCCGAGGCCCAGGCGTACATCCTCGACCCTCCCACCGGCGTCTTCGTTCCGGTCCGGCCCGGAACCGGAGTACCGGGGGCACCGGGCGGGGAAGCTGCCACGTCAGCAGCCATACCCGCCACAAAGGTCTAAACCAGTTCTCCAGGAACCCTTGTCAGGGTGCGCCAGGACTGATGAGGTAGGGGCGGGACATCTGGGACACCCTGACAAGGAGCTGGCGTGAGCAGCAACGAGAGCCTGGCCAACCTGTTGAAGGAGGAGCGGCGTTTTGCTCCCCCGAACGAACTGGCCGCTGCGGCCAACGTCACCGCGGCCGCGTACGAACAGGCCAAGGCCGACCGGCTGGGTTTCTGGGCCGAGCAGGCCCGCCGCCTGACCTGGGAGACCGAGCCCACCCAGACGCTTGACTGGTCGAACCCGCCGTTCGCGAAATGGTTCGCGGACGGACGTCTGAACGTCGCCTACAACTGTGTGGACCGCCATGTCGAGGCCGGCCACGGCGACCGTGTCGCCATCCACTTCGAGGGCGAGCCGGGCGACAGCCGCGCGATCACCTACGCGGAGCTGAAGGACGAGGTGTCCCGCGCCGCCAACGCCCTGACCGAACTCGGCGTGAGCAAGGGCGACCGCGTCGCGGTCTACCTGCCGATGATTCCCGAGGCCGTGGTGGCGATGCTCGCCTGCGCCCGGATCGGTGCCGCGCACTCCGTGGTCTTCGGCGGCTTCTCGGCCGACGCCGTCGCCTCCCGTATCGACGACGCCGACGCGAAGCTGGTCATCACCGCCGACGGCGGCTACCGCCGGGGCAAGCCGTCGGCGCTCAAGCCCGCCATCGACGACGCGGTGGCCCGCACCCCGCAGGTCGAGCACGTCCTCGTGGTCCGCCGCACCGGCCAGGACGTGGAGTGGACCGAGGGCCGCGACCTGTGGTGGCACGAGGTCACCGGCCGCCAGTCCGCCGAGCACACCCCCGAGGCGTTCGAGGCCGAGCAGCCCCTGTTCATCCTCTACACCTCGGGCACCACCGGTAAGCCGAAGGGCATCCTGCACACCTCCGGCGGTTACCTCACCCAGGCCGGCTACACCCACCACGCCGTCTTCGACCTCAAGCCGGAGACCGACGTCTACTGGTGCACCGCGGACATCGGCTGGGTCACCGGCCACTCGTACATCGTCTACGGCCCGCTCTCCAACGGCGCCACCCAGGTGATCTACGAGGGCACCCCCGACACCCCGCACCAGGGCCGCTTCTGGGAGATCGTGCAGAAGTACGGCGTGACGATCCTCTACACCGCTCCGACGGCGATCCGCACGTTCATGAAGTGGGGGGACGACATCCCCGCCAACTTCGACCTCAGCAGCCTGCGGGTCCTGGGCAGCGTAGGAGAACCGATCAACCCCGAGGCGTGGGTCTGGTACCGGGAGCACATCGGCGCCGGCAAGACGCCGATCGTGGACACCTGGTGGCAGACCGAGACCGGCGCCATGATGATCAGCCCGCTGCCCGGCGTCACCGAGACCAAGCCCGGTTCGGCGCAGACCCCGCTGCCCGGCATCGTGGCCACCGTCGTGGACGACGAGGCGAACGAGGTGCCCAACGGCTCGGGCGGCTACCTGGTGCTCACCGAGCCGTGGCCGTCGATGCTCCGCACCATCTGGGGCGACGACCAGCGCTACATCGACACCTACTGGTCCCGCTTCCCCGGCCGCTACTTCGCCGGTGACGGCGCGAAGAAGGACGAGGACGGCGACATCTGGCTGCTCGGCCGGGTGGACGACGTGATGCTGGTCTCCGGCCACAACATCTCCACCACCGAGGTCGAGTCCGCGCTCGTCTCGCACCCCAAGGTCGCCGAGTCCGCGGTGGTCGGCGCCGCCGACGAGACCACCGGACAGGCCATCGTCGCGTTCGTCATCCTGCGCGGCAGTGCCGAGGACAGCGCCGAACTCGTCGCCGAACTGCGCGACCACGTCGGCAAGACGCTCGGCCCGATCGCCAAGCCCAAGCGGGTGCTGATCGTCGCCGAGCTGCCCAAGACCCGGTCCGGCAAGATCATGCGCCGCCTGCTGCGGGACGTCGCGGAGAACCGCGAACTGGGCGACGTCACCACGCTCACCGACTCCTCGGTCATGGACCTCATCCAGAGCAAGCTGCCCTCCGCGCCCAGCGAGGACTGAGACCCGCCCCGGCCCCGCCGAGACCGTTCCCCGAGGGGCGCCCGCACTCCGAGCAGTGCGGCGCCCCTCGGCGTGGCGGGCCCCAGACCGCCGCACTCCGCCACTCGTTCGGGTTAAAGTGACGTCACGTCGCCTCACCATCGCGACGAGACTGATGGGCGCGCCGGGAAGTCTGGTCGGCACACAGGACACCTGTGTCCGAAAGCCGGCTACGACGCCCAGGAGGCCGCCCCCGTGACCGAGCAGCCCCGCCGCCGCTCTTCCATTCTTCTCGGCCGGCTCCCACTGCCCGAACGGAACTTCATCGCCGACGCCCTGCGCGCCGAGACCGTCGGCGGCGTCCTCCTGCTGATCGCCGCCGTCATCGCCCTGATCTGGGCGAACACCATGCACCACAGTTACGACGCCACCGCCCACTTCCACTTCGGCCCGTCCGCGCTCGGCCTGCACCTGTCTGTGGCGCACTGGTCGGCGGACGGCCTGCTCGCGGTGTTCTTCTTCGTCGCGGGCATCGAGCTGAAGCGCGAACTCGTCGCAGGCGAACTGCGCGAACCGGCCAAGGCGGTACTCCCCGTCGTCGCCGCGCTGTGCGGCATGGCGGCACCCGCGCTCGTGTACACCGCGGTCGCCGCGGCCGGGGGCGGCTCGTTCAAGGGCTGGGCGGTGCCCACCGCCACCGACATCGCCTTCGCGCTCGCCGTACTCGCCGTCCTCGGCACCGCCCTTCCATCGTCCCTGCGCGCGTTCCTGCTCACCCTCGCCGTCGTCGACGACCTCTTCGCGATTCTGATCATCGCGGTCTTCTTCACCTCCGGCATCGACTACGTGGCCCTCGCGGGCGCGGCGGCGTGCCTGGTGCTGTTCTGGCTGCTGCAGCGCGGCGGCGTGCGCGGCTGGTACGTGTACGTGCCGCTCGCGCTCGTCACCTGGGCGCTGATGTACAACAGCGGGGTCCACGCCACGATTTCGGGCGTCGCCATGGGACTGCTGCTGCGCTGCGACCGCCGGGAGGGCGAGGAGCACCCGCCGGCCGAACGCGTCGAGCACCTGGTGAGGCCGTTCTCCGCGGGACTGGCCGTACCTCTGTTCGCCCTGTTCGCAGCAGGTGTGTCGGTCTCCGGCGGCGCGCTCGGCGACGTGTTCCGGCGCCCGGAGACCCTCGGCATCGTCCTCGGCCTGGTCTGCGGCAAGGCGATCGGCGTGTTCGGCGGGACCTGGCTGGCGGTCCGCTTCACCCGCGCGGAGCTGAACCCCGAACTGCGCTGGCCGGACGTCTTCGCGCTCGCGACACTGTCCGGCATCGGCTTCACCGTGTCCCTGCTGATCGACGAACTCGCCTTCGCCGACCGCCCGCAGCTCGCCGACGAGGCCAAGGCCGCCGTGCTGCTCGGCTCGGTCACCGCCGCCGTCCTGGCCGCGATCCTGCTCAAGGCGCGCAACAACCGCTACCGCCGGCTCACCGCGGACGAGGAGCGCGACGACACCGGGGACGGCGTGCCCGACGTCTACGAGCAGGACCAACCCGCCTACCACGTCCGGATGGCCGAGATCCTGGAGCGGCAGGCGGCCGAGCACCGCCGGCTCGCCGCGCTCGCCCGGCGGCGGCAGGCGGGCGGCCCTGATGGCACGTAAGGCATGATCGGGGGCAGACATTCACTTGCCCGGACCACCACGACCCGCGAGCGAAGCGGTGCGACGACCACGGAGGACTCGATGAGCCCAGCCTCGAACGGTGACGAGCGCAGCCTCGGCGAGCTGTTCTCCTCCGCCACGGCGGAACTGTCCGCCCTGGTGCACGACGAGATCGCGCTGGCCAAGACCGAGATCCGGCAGGACGTGAAGCGCGCCGCGATCGGCAGCGGCGCACTGGTCGTGGCGCTGGCGCTCGGCCTGTTCGCGGTGCCGATGGGCAGCATGGCGCTGGCGTACGTCATCCACCGCACCGGGCTGCCGCTGGACGCGTCGTTCGGCATCGTGTGCGGGGCGTTCGTGCTGCTCGGCGTGCTGCTCGGCCTGCTGGCCTACAGCCGCTTCAAGAAGGTGAAGAAGCCGGAGCGCTCGATCGCCTCGGCGAAGGAGACCGCCGTGGTGCTCCAGAAGGCCAAGCCGCGCCCGCGCGACACCGCGCCGAAGGACGCCGGGCAGTTGGGCGCCACCGTCGCCGCGCCCGCGCTCGAATCGAAGATGTGACACGCTCGACACCATGAGCCTTCCCGCCGGGTCGTCGCCCAGCCAACCCAGTCGGCCCGCCAGGTCCGCCAGGTCCGAGCAGTCCGACCGGCCCGAACCGGTGCCGGGCCGGATCGACCCGCTGGAGCGCAGCACCCCCCTCGCCCCCGCGCCCACCCGCGGCGGCCAGGTCCCCCGTCTCGACGGCCCCTGGACCCACCGCGACGTGGCCGCCAACGGCGCCCGGTTCCACATCGCCGAAGCCGGTGACGGCCCGCTGGTGCTTCTGCTGCACGGCTTCCCGCAGTTCTGGTGGACCTGGCGGCACCAGCTGACCGCACTGGCCGAGGCCGGCTTCCGGGCGGTCGCGATGGACCTGCGCGGGGTCGGCGGCAGCGACCGTACGCCCCGCGGCTACGACCCCGGAAACCTGGCGCTCGACGTGACCGGCGTGATCCGCTCGCTGGGCGAGCCCGACGCCGCGGTGGTCGGCCACGACCTGGGCGGCTACCTGGCCTGGACCGCCGCCGCGATGCGGCCGAAGCTGGTGCGCCGCCTGGTCGTGTGCTCGATGCCGCACCCCCGGCGCTGGCGCACCTCGATGCTCACCGACCTGCGGCAGAGCAGGGCCGGCGGCTACATCTGGGGCTTCCAGCGCCCCTGGGTGCCCGAGCGGCAGCTCGTCGCGGACGACGCGGCGATGGTCGGCAGGCTGATCCGGGACTGGACGGGGCCCGGGCCGCTGGACGAGGAGGCGATCGACGTCTACCGCGAGGCGATGCAGATCCCGTCCACGGCGCACTGCGCGGTCGAGCCGTACCGTTGGATGGTGCGGTCGATGGCCCGGCCGGACGGCCTCCAGTTCAACCGCCGGATGAAGCGCCCGGTACGGGTGCCCACCTTGCAGATGCACGGCTCGCTCGACCCCGCGGTCGGCACCAGGAACGTGGCGGGCAGCGGGGAGTACGTCGAGGCGCCCTACCGCTGGCGGCTCTTCGACGGCCTCGGGCACTTCCCGCACGAAGAGGACCCGGTGGCCTTCTCGACCGAGCTGGTCAACTGGCTCCAGGACCCCGAACCGGACCGCTGAACCCGCCCGGTACGACAGCGGAGCCGCCCGGTACGACAGCGGAGCCGTCCGGTACGCCTGCCGAACCCGCCCACTGCGATGATCCGATGATCCCCAAAATGCCGGGCGCATAAGCCAATCGGACGACCTGAAGGCGATTACCGACCCGATGGCGCGGGCACGTAGCACCGTATGGGTTCGACGCACGACTACCGTGACGTATCACGCACTCACCGAAACCTCGCAGCCGCCGATCGGGCTGTTCCGATGACGCTGCTCCCCACCGGGGCCGGTCGCCTCGGTATCCCCCGCATACTCGGCCGCCGGGCCCGCTGGGTCAGTGCCCGGCTGCGCCATGTGAGGGACTGACGGCGGCACCGCGCAGCACCCGGCGCCGCGCGCCGAGCCCGCCTCACCGGTCCGTCACAGCGCGCAGCCCTGCGTGCTCACCTGCCCAGTCGCCGTACGCCCTGCTGTCACGTCCGGGGCCACCTCGGCGGCGGTGAGCGCGTAGCCGGTGTGCGCGTCGTCCAGGGACTTGGCGAAGACCACCCCGGCCACCTCGCCGTCGGTGGTCAGCAGCGGGCCGCCGGAGTTGCCCGCGCGGACCGTCGCGTACAGCGAGTACACGTCGCGGTGCACGGTGCCGCGGTGGTAGATGTCCGGGCCGCTGGCCCTGATCCGGTCCCGGACCCGGGCGGCGCGTACGTCGAAGGGCCCGTTCTCCGGAAAGCCCGCCACGATGGCGTCGTCGCGGCTCTGCTCGGGCTGTGTCCTGAAGTGCAGCGCGGGGGCGTCCAGCCCGGGCACGTCGAGGACGGCGATGTCGCGCTGCCAGTCGTAGAGGACCACCCGGGCGTCGTGCAGCCGCCCCTTGCCGCCGATCTGCACGGTGGGCTCGGAGACGCCGCCGACGACGTGGGCGTTGGTCATCACCCGGTCCTTGGCGAAGACGAAGCCGGAGCCCTCCAGCACCTTCCCGCAGCTGGGGGCGGTCCCGACGACCTTGACGATGCTGCCGCGGGCGTCGGTCACCGCCTGGCTGCCGACCAGCGCGGGGTCGGGCGCGGGCACCGAGGTGATCGGCTCGGAGCCGAAGGTGCCGAAGACCTGCGGCAGGCCGTTCTGCGCGAGGGTGTCGCTGAAGTCGTTGAACCAGGTGTCGGCCGACGGCGGCATCACCCGGGAGACCCCGATGAGCACCCTCGAGGACCGCACCTCACGCCCTATCGTCGGCAGCGTCGTGGTCGCCAGCGCGCTGCCGATCAGCCACGCCACCAGCAGCATCGCCAGGACGTTGACCAGCGCGCCGCCACTCGCGTCCAGAGCCCGGGCCGGAGACCAGGTGATGCGGGTGCGGAGCTTGTTGCCCAGGTGGGTGGTGAACGCCTGCCCCACCGACGCGCACACGATGACGATCACGACCGCGGACATCACCGCGACCGAGCCGGGGGTCGCGGTGTCCGTCGCCTTGTCCCACAGCAGCGGCAGCAGGTAGACCGCGGCCAGGCCGCCGCCCAGGAAGCCGGCCACCGACATGATGCCGACGACGAAGCCCTGCCGGTAGCCGATCACGGCGAACCACACGGCGGCGAGGATGAGCAGGATGTCCAGCACGTTCACGGGGAACACGGTCTCACGTCGGCCTGAGCGTGTGGGGCGGTACGGCGCTGCCGGTCGTCACGGCGCCCGATGCGGACGGGCTAGCCGAGCGGTACGGTCCGGTCCCGGTCCCAGGGCCGCTCCCACCCCGCGTAGTGCAGCAACTTGTCGATCAGACCTGCGGTGAAGCCCCACACCAGGGCGCCCTGGACGAGGAAGGCGGGGCCGCGGAAACCGCTGGGGTGCACCAGCGTCGCACGGTTGGCCGGGTCGGTGAGATCCGTCACGGGAACCCGGAAGACGCGTGCGGTCTCGGCCGGGTCGACCGCGCGGACCGGGCTCGGCTCGCGCCACCAGCCCAGCACCGGGGTGACCACGAAGCCGCTCACCGAAATGTACAGCCGCGGCAGCACGCCGAACAGCTGCACTCCGGCCGGGTCGAGGCCGGTCTCCTCCTCGGCCTCGCGCAGCGCCGCCCGCAGCGGGCCGTCGCCTTCGGGGTCGCCGTCCTCCGGGTCGAGCGCGCCGCCCGGGAAGGACGGCTGGCCCGCGTGCGCCCGAAGGGCCGCGGACCGCTCGATCAGCAGCAGGTCAGGGCCCTGCTCACCCTCGCCGAACAGCACGAGCACGGCCGACTGCCGGCCGCCGCCGTCGGGCGGCAGGAACCGGCTGAGCTGCTCGGGCCGCACCGTCCCGGCGGCCGCGGCCACCGGTTCCAGCCACCTCGGCAGCCCGCCGGCGCTGACGTCCACCTTCGGCGCGCCGGCCTCCCAGGACCGCGTCATGAGGCGCCTAGCGGCGGCGCGGGCTGCCCCGGGTAGTCCGGCGGCGGGTTCAGCCGCTGCCCGGGGAAGCCGCCCTTCTCGTACTTCAGCAGCTTCTTCGCCTTCTCCGGGTCCGTCTCGCCCTCGCCGAAGGACGGGCAGAGCGCGGCGATCGGGCAGACCCCGCAGGCGGGCTTGCGGGCGTGGCACATCCGGCGGCCGTGGAAGACGACGCGGTGGGACAGCATCGTCCAGTCCGACTTGGGGAAGAGCGCGGCCACATCGCGCTCGACCTCCTCGGGGTCCTGCGAGGTGGTCCAGCCGAAGCGGCGCGAGAGCCGGCCGAAGTGGGTGTCCACGGTGATGCCGGGGACGCCGAAGGCGTTGCCCAGCACCACGTTCGCCGTCTTGCGGCCCACGCCGGGCAGCTTCACCAGGTCGGCCAGCCGGCCGGGCACCTCGCCGCCGAACTCGTCCCGCAGGGCGGCGGACAGGCCCAGCACCGAGCGGGTCTTGGCCCGGAAGAAGCCGGTCGGGCGCAGGATCTCCTCCAGGTCCGCCGGGTCGGCGGCCGCCATGTCCTCGGGCGTGGGGTACTTCGCGAACAGCGCGGGTGTCGTCTGGTTGACCCGCAGGTCGGTGGTCTGCGCGGACAGCACCGTGGCGATCAGGAGCTGGAAGGGGTTCTGGAAGTCCAGCTCGGGATGGGCGTACGGATACACCTCGGCGAGTTCGCGGTTGATCCGGCGGGCCCTGCGGACCTTCGCGACCTGGGATTCCGCTGCGGGGGCCTTGCCGACCTTGCTCTCTGCCATGTACAAAGGCTACGCCGAAGGCCCGACAGCGTGGGGCCGGTCACACGACTGCGGTACGGGGCCAGGTCCGGTAGCGTGTTCGCTGACAGCGGAACACCCGGTGGCCGCCACCCGTTCGGCGGCGCGGCGGCCCCCAACCACGCAATTCCGGCCGCCAATCGGACCCCCGGAGCACGGCGGCGCGCACACATAAGACAAACTTGTGATTGATCGCACTGTTTCCCGTGTCATGCATCATGGGGACAGCCCGGCTGACAACCCGGTGATGTCGACAGTCGACAAGGAGAGAGCTCGTGGACGACGTTCTGCGCCGTGCCCCGCTTTTCGCGGCGCTCGACGACGAGCAGGCCGCTGAACTGCGTGCCTCCATGACCGAGGTCACGCTGGCGCGTGGCGACGCGCTGTTCCACGAGGGCGACCCCGGGGACCGGCTGTACGTCGTGACCGAGGGCAAGGTGAAGCTGCACCGCACGTCGCCCGACGGCCGGGAGAACATGCTGGCCGTCGTGGGACCGGGCGAGCTGATCGGGGAGCTGTCGCTCTTCGACCCCGGCCCGCGCACCGCCACCGGCACCGCGCTCACCGAGGTGAAGCTGCTGGGCCTGGGCCACGGCGACCTCCAGCCGTGGCTGAACGTACGGCCCGAGGTCTCCACGGCGCTGCTGCGCGCGGTCGCCCGCCGTCTGCGCCGTACCAACGACGTCATGTCGGACCTGGTCTTCTCGGACGTGCCCGGCCGCGTCGCCAAGGCCCTGCTGGACCTGTCCCGGCGCTTCGGTGTGCAGTCCGAAGAGGGCATCCATGTGGTGCACGACCTGACGCAGGAGGAGCTGGCGCAGCTCGTCGGTGCCTCCCGCGAGACCGTGAACAAGGCACTCGCCGACTTCGCCGGGCGCGGCTGGCTGCGGCTGGAGGCCCGCGCGGTCATCCTGCTCGACGTGGAGCGGCTCGCGAAGCGCAGCCGGTGACCGGCATCTGATCGTCCACCGGCCGGCGGCCCCCGCAAGGGGGCCGCTTTGCTGTGTCCGGGGGCCGCAGCGGCGGCGTCACCAGGCGAGTTGGGCGATCTCCTCCACCACGGCCGCGCAGGCACCACTCGACGGGTCGATCAGCGGGAAGTGCCCGACGTCCGGCAGCCACGCCACGGTGGGCTCCTCCCCCGCCGCCCTGGCGGCGCGTACGAAAGCGGCGCTGACCTGCGGCGGAACCACGTTGTCAGTGGTGCCGTGCACGATGGTGGTGGCGATACCGGTGGGCAGCAGCGCGGCCGGGTCGGCGTGGGGCAGGCGGTCGGTGGCGTGGTCGGGGCCGCCGAGGAGGTCGAGCACCGCGCCGGAGCAGACGCGCAGCCGGATCGCCGAGGTGAAGTCGGCGACGGGGGCGAGGGCCACCACGCCGCGGAGGGCTGGAGGTGTGGAGCGGTGCCAAGGGGAAGCGGCGGGCAGCAGGTGGCGGGCGGCGGCCCACAGTGCGAGGTGCCCGCCCGCGCTGTGCCCGGTGTACACGACGCGGCGGGTGTCCACGCTGTCCGCGCCGAGTGCCTCGCGGGCGAGGGCGGGCAGGGCGTCGAGCGCGGCGGCGACGTCGTCGAAGGTGTCGGGCCAGCGCCCGGCAGGCGCGGGCGCGATGCCGTCCGCGTGGTCGCCAGGGGTCTGCGGGCGTATCGCCGTGCGGTCCGCGCCGCCGCGGCGGTACTCGACCGAGGCCACCGCGAGGCCGGCCGCCGCGAGGTGCGCGGCGAGCGGGGAGGCGTGGGCGCGGTCGTAGGCGGCCCGCCAGGCACCGCCGTGCAGCAGCGCGACCAGGGGCGCCGGGCGGGCGCCGCTGCCGGTGGTGGCGGGCCGGTAGAAGTCGATCACCTGGTCGGGGCCGTCCCCGTAGCGCGCGGTGGCGTCCGGGGGCACAAGGGCGTGGCCGAACGCCGATGCCTCCTCGGCCGCCGCCCGGTCGGCGGGCGGCGGCGGGGTCGGGCGGGGCACGGCAGCGGTCATCGGTTACGGGGTCCCTTCGCGGTCGCCCTCGGGCTGGCCTTCGGGTCGGGGGTGGGTGCCGGCGCCCGGGAGGGTGCCCGGGCCGGCGGTGTCGCGTGCGTCAAGGATGTCGGCCAGCACGCGGGCGGCGTGCCAGGCGTCCGCGTAGCGGGTGTAGAGCGGGGTGAAGCCGAAGCGCAGCAGGTCGGGCTGCCGGAAGTCGCCGACGACGCCGCGGGCGATCAGCGCGCGCATCACCCCGCCGGCGTCCGCGCAGCGCAGCGACACCTGGCTGCCGCGCTCCGCGTGCGCCTGGGGTGTCACGGAGCGCAGGCGGCCGCGGGGGTCGGTCGCCGCCACGCACGCGAGGAAGAAGTCGGTCAGGGCGAGGCTCTTGGCGCGCACGTCGGCGAGCGTGACGCCGTCCCAGACGTCGAGGGCCGCGTCCAGCGCGAGCAGGGAGAGGATCTCCGGGGTGCCGACGCGCCCGCGCGCCGCGCCGTCGGCGGCCACGTAGTCCGGGGCCATGCCGAAGGGGTCGGCGTGGGAGTTCCAGCCGGGCAGCGGGGAGTCGAAGCGCGGCTGGTGCTCGGCCCGCACGTAGAGGTAGGCGGGCGCGCCCGGGCCGCCGTTGAGGTACTTGTAGGTGCATCCCACCGCGAGGTCCACGCCGTCGGCGTCGAGGGCGACCGGCAGAGCGCCCGCACTGTGGCACAGGTCCCACACGGCGAGCGCGCCGGCCGCGTGCAGGGCGGCAGTGACGTGGCGCAGGTCGTACAGCCGTCCGGTGCGGTAGTCCACGTGGTTGACGAGGGCGGCGGCGGTGCGGGGCCCGGCCGCCTCGGCGATCCCGTCGGCGGGCACCGGCCTGACGGTGCGGCCGGTGAGGCGGGCCGCGGACTGCGCGATGTAGCCGTCGGTGGGGAAGGTGGCGGCGTCGACCAGGATCTCGTCGCGGTCCTGGGGTGCCATGCGGACGGCGGCGACCAGCGCCTTGAAGACGTTGACGCTGGTGGAGTCGCCGACGACGACCTGCCCGGGCGCGGCGCCGATGAGCGGGGCGATCCGGTCGCCGATCCGCTCGGGCGCCGTCCACCAACCGCTCTCCTCCCAGGAGCGGATGCGCAGTTCGCCCCACTCGCGGCCGACCACGTCGGTCAGCCGCGGCAGCACGGTGGTGGGCAGGGCGCCCAGCGAGTTCCCGTCGAGGTAGACGGCGCTCTCCGGGGAGCCGTCCGCCGGGGCCCCGCCGAGGGTGAAGCGATCCCGGACGGGCGCGAGCGGGTCGGCCGCGTCGAGGGCGGCGGCGCGGTCGGCGAGGGTGTCCTGCACGGTCCGGGCCTCCCGGCTGTCCTGGGCGTAGGGGCGGGTCGCGGGGAGCTCAGACATGGCTGCGCGCCGTCCACAGCTCGGGGAAGACGTTCTTCGCGGCACGCTTCTCCAGCCAGGCCACCCCCGCCGAGCCGCCGGTGCCGGCTTTGGCGCCCATGGCGCGCCGGGTCGCGACGAGGTGGTCGTTGCGCCACCGCCAGACCAGTTCGGCGACGTCGGTGAGGAGTTCGCCGAGCCGCACCAGGTCGGAGTCCTGGTCCTCGGCCGCGTAGACGGCCTGCCAGGCGGCTTCGACCGCGGGGTGCGGTTCATAGCGCAGCGCCGGGTCGCGGTCGAGTACGTCGGCGGGCAGGTCGTAGCCGCGGCGGGCCAGCAGCCGCAGCACCTCGTCGTAGAGGCTCGGCTCGGTGAGGGCCTTCTCCAGTTCGGCGTGCGCGCTGGGGGTGCCGCGGTGCGGCACGATCATGGACGCGGACTTGTCGCCGAGCAGGAACTCCAGGCGGCGGTACATCGCGGACTGGAAGCCGGAGCCCTCGCCGAGGGCGGACCGGTAGGCGTTGAACTGCGCGGGGGTGAGATGCGCGATCGGTTTCCAGGAGGCGTTGAGGGACTCCAGCTCGGGCAGGCTGCGGCGCAGCGCGGCCGTCGCCCCCGACAGGTCGTCCTGCCGCAGTGCCGCGGCCGCGTGGCTCCACTCGTGGACGAGCAGGGTGAACCACAGCTCCATCACCTGGGTGGTGACGAGGAAGGCCATCTCCCCGGGTTCGTCGGAGAGCGGGTGCTGCAGGTGGGTGAGGACGGACGCCTGGACGTAGTCCTCGTAGGGCGTGCTGCCTTCGAACGAGAGGTTCGGGGTCGCCGCCTCGTCGATCGGTGTGTCGGGCATGGTGCTACCTCCATCGTGCCCCGGGGTCGCCGGGCCTGTGCGGCGATCATCTGCGGTGCGGGCAGATCCGGCAAGGGCCGACAGGCAGCAGGGTGGAGGTGGACCGGGTCGCGCCCGGGCCGTACGGGCCCGGCGCCGCGGGTGGGGCACGTACGCCGCGGACCGCCCGGGTCGGGGCGGGCCGCGGCGGAGGTTCGCGTGGACCGGCTTCGGCCGGGCCGCGCGAGGGTCAGCCCAGCGTGTCCGCGGCGGTCGGCGAGCTGTCGCGCAGGAAGGTCGTGCAGCGCTCGTACTCGTCCTGCTCGCCGATCCCCTGCGCGGCACGGGCCAGCGCGTGCAGGGCGCGCAGGAAGCCGCGGTTCGGCTCGTGCTCGAACGGTACGGGGCCGTGGCCGCGCCAGCCGGCCCTGCGCAGGGCGTCCAGGCCGCGGTGGTAGCCGGTCCGGGCGTAGGCGTAGGACTCCACCACCCGGCCGCCGGCGAACGCGTCGTCGGCGAGCTGCGCCCAGGCGAGCGAGGAGGACGGGTACTTCGCCGCCACCTCGGCGGGCGCGGCACCGGCGGCGAGCAGTTCCCGCGGCTCCGGGTCGTCGGGCAGGTGGGTGGGGGCGGGACCCCCGAGCAGGTTCTCGTGATTGGCCATGGGCTCCAGTCTGCCCGAGCCGGCACGCGGAAGGCCCCCGGCAAGTGCCGGGGGCCTCGGGCGAGCGCGGTGGCCGTGGTGCCGCGCGCCGAAGCCGGCGCGGCGGACGGCTACTTGCGGCGGTTGCCCGCCGAGCGCAGGTCCTGGGCGGCGACGACGACGCGCGCGGCCATGCCGGCCTCGGCGGCCTTGCCCCACACCCGCGGGTCGTAGGCCTTCTTGTTGCCGACCTCGCCGTCGACCTTCAGCACACCGTCGTAGTTGCTGAACATGTGGCCGGCGACGGGGCGGGTGAACGCGTACTGGAGGTCGGTGTCGATGTTCATCTTGACCACGCCGTTCTCCAGCGCCTCGGTGATCTCCTCGATCGTCGAGCCGGAGCCGCCGTGGAAGACGAAGTCGAACGCGTTGGCCTTGCCGTACTTCTCGGCGACCGCGTCCTGGAGCTCGCGGAGGATGCTCGGGCGCAGCACCACGTTGCCCGGCTTGTACACGCCGTGCACGTTGCCGAAGGAGGCGGCCAGCAGGTAGCGGCCGTGCTCGCCGAGGCCGACGGCCTCGACGGTGCGGAACGCGTCGTCGACGGTGGTGTAGAGGGAGTCGTTGATCTCGTGGGAGACGCCGTCCTCCTCACCGCCGGTCGGGGTGATCTCCATCTCCAGGATGATCTTCGCCTTGGCCGCCTCGGCCAGCAGCTCCTTGGCGATGGCGAGGTTGTCGTCCAGCGTCTCGGCGGAGCCGTCCCACATGTGGGACTGGAAGAGCGGGTTGCGGCCGGCGGCCACGCGCTCCTGGGAGATCTTCAGCAGCGGGCGGACGTACCCGTCGAGCTTGTCCTTGGGACAGTGGTCGGTGTGCAGCGCGACCGTGACCGGGTACTTCTCGGCGACGATGTGCGCGAACTCGGCGAGCGCGACCGCACCGGTCACCATGTCCTTGCTGTACTGGCCGCCCAGGAACTCCGCACCGCCCGTGGAGATCTGGATGATGCCGTCGCTCTCCGCCTCGGCCAGGCCGCGCAGGGCCGCATGCAGGGTCTGTGACGACGTGACGTTGATGGCCGGGTAGGCGAAGTTTCCGGCCTTCGCCCGGTCGAGCATCTCGCCGTAGACCTCGGGGGTTGCGATGGGCATCGTTTCCGCTCCTCATGGCTGTGCGGGTGGTACTGCTGGCATGCGTGGCGACGTCATCGTCGCCCTCATCTTCCCAGACTCGAACGGATACACCAGCTCGCCATACACCAGGACGGCCGCGGGCGCGCCCTGTGCGCGCGAACAGCTCCCGGGATGTTCCACGTGGAACATCCCGGGAACCGCGGCATCGCAGGTCAAGCCGGTGTTCAGGACAAATCGAGATCAGCCAGAGAGTACGCCGCCAGATAGGGCAGGCCCGCCTCGGCCACCTTCGCGGCCGCGCCCCGGTCGACGATCACCGCGACCGCCACGACCTCGCCGCCCGCCTCGCGGACCGCCTCGACGGCCGTCAGCGGCGACCCGCCGGTGGTCGAGGTGTCCTCCACCACCAGCACCCGGCGGCCCTTGACCTCGGTGCCCTCGATCCGGCGCTGCAGACCGTGGGTCTTGGTGGCCTTGCGCACCACGAACGCGTCCAGCCGCCGGCCGCGGGCGGCCGCCGCGTGCAGCATCGACGTGGCGACCGGGTCGGCGCCGAGGGTCAGCCCGCCCACCGCGTCGAACTCCAGGTCCGCGGTGAGGTCGAGCATCACCTGCCCGGCGAGCGGTGCGGCTTGGCCGTCCAGGGTGATCCGGCGCAGGTCGATGTAGAAGTCGGCTTCGAGGCCCGAGGAGAGGGTCACCTTGCCGTGCACGACGGCCTTGTCCTTGATCTGCCGCAGGAGGGCGGTGCGTACGTCGCTCATACGGATGAGATTAGCCGAGCCGCGGGCATGGGTATGTTCCGGACAGAAGGGCGGAAGCGGGTCTCCCGGCTCCCGTCAGCCGACCTTCTGCCAGCTCCACACCGTGCTGATCTCCAGCGGTTCGATCGGGGTGACCAGGCGCGGATGCGTGTTCAGGCCGTTGGGCGGTCCCGACTGCGGCTCCACGCACACCGCTTCGGGCTGCTCGGTGTAGACGACGACCCACTCGCTCGGGCTGCTGACCCGCACCGTCATCTCCCCGGGCCAGTTCAGGGCGACCTCCACACCGTCCGGCATCCCGAAGCAGTCGTCCCAGGGGCCGGGCTTGGGGTCGATGCGGTTGCCGTTGGGCAGGTGATTGTCGCCGCGCTCCTCCTGCCAGGCGGCGCTGAAGGCCAGCTCGACGTCCTGACCGCCCTGGCCGAGGTTGCGCAGCCACCACGGGTGCCAGCCGGCCTGCGCCGGGAAGGAGTCGCCGCGCGCCTCGACGCTCAGCGTCAGCTTCGCGGAGTGCGGCGCGAGTTCGACGGTGTGGGTCACCCGTCCCGGATACGGCCACGGGTCGGTGAGGTCGTAGTAGAAGGCCGCGGTGGTCGGCGTGGCCGGGGCCGCCTCGTGCCAGACGGAGTGCCGGCCGGTGCCGTGGATCGCGTGCGGCGGCGCGTCGACGGGGAGTTGGTGGCTCACCCCGCCGTTGCGGAACACGCCGTTCTCGGTGCGGCCGCACCACGGCACCATCAGGAAGGCGCCGAACTTGTCCCCCTGGCGCAGGAGTTCGGTTCCGCCGACCTTCAGCGAGGCGATCCGGCAGCCTTGCTCGGGCCGCAGGGTCAGTTCGGCGTCGCCCGCCGTCAGTTTCGTTTCAGTCTCCACGGAAGCGAGCGTAGCGGCCGATACCGCGCGGGCTCACGCGCGCTCGCCCGGGCAGGCGGGTCATCTGCGGCGGCGCAGTACCCTGCCCACCACGACGGCCGACGCCAGCAGCGCCGCGGCCGCCGGCGCCGCCCAGCGCAGCGTCGCCGCCGAGGAAGAGTCCGGGGCGGGCACGGGCGCGTACCGGCCGCGCGGCGGCGCGTGGTCGACCTCCTCCGCGCTGCGGCCGATCATCGTCCGCCGGGCGTGGGCGGCCTCGGCGGGCGGCACCAGGTCGTCCAGCGCGGCGGCGCTCTCCGGGACGTCCACCTCGACCTCGACGAGTTCGAACTCCTCCAGGTCGGCGCCCGGGTCACCGAGGTCGTCCACGATGTCGGGTTCCTCGGAGTCCGGCTCCGCGGTGCCTGGCGCTTCGGTGCCTGGCGCTTCGGCGTCGGCGGTGGGCTCGGGGCCGGTGGGAGGTTCCTCCTGCGCGGTGGGCGGTTCGAGCTCGGCGACGCCCGCGGAGAAACGGTCCAGCAGGCGGCGGAGTGCGGCTTCCGCGACCGCCGGGTCGTAGGACGTGAGCCGGCCGTTCGCGGTCGCCTCGCCGCGGTAGGTGATGGTGCAGCCGGACCGGGGCACGTCGATGTCCGCGAGGGTGATCTGGAGGGTGGCCTCGACCACGCCTTCGCCGCGCACCTCTGTGCCCCGCGCCTCCAGCGTGAAGGGCGGGGCGTCGCCCGTCACGGTGACGGAGCCGCGGTAGGTGATGGTCGAGCCGGCGATGCGCAGGCGCAGGCGCCCCCGCGCGACGCGCTCGTCCGTGGCCGTGTCCGGGTCCGGCTGCCAGCCCGGCAGGGCGGATGCCGCGGCGCCCGGGGTACGGAACGTTTCCGCCAGCCGGGCGGACGGGGTCGGGACGAAAGACTCGTGCTCCATGCGGCGGAGCCTACCCACGCGGAACCGGATTGACGGCTCTCCGTCCGCATTTCCCCCACCCGCCCGCCCCTCCCCCGCCCCCTCCAGGCCGCCCGGCCCGCCTACCGCCGCCACGAACAGAGGTGCACTATCTTCACTTCTGCCCGATTCCGCCGGGAAGTCCGGAGCAGACCATGTCGCGATCCTGGTACGGCACCGTCGTAGCCCTCTTGGCCGCCGCCGTCCTCCCCCTCACCGCGGGCTGCGGCACGTCCCGCCACCCGGTCCGCCCCACCGCCGGCACCACCCGCAGCGAGGGGGAACTGCGCCGGCAGGCGGAGGCGCGGCTGACACCGTCGTCCGACGTCCGGTTGCGGTGGACCGGCGCCGTCGAGAGGCGGCGCCGGCTGGGCCGGACGACCCCAAGGCTTCCCGCCGGGAAGTACGTCCTGGAGGCGGCGTGTGCGGGGTCAGGAGCGGTGGAGCTTTACTGGAACACGAAGCAGCGGGACAACGACGCCGAACCGGAAGTGCGCTGCGGAGACGGCGTTACCAGGTCCTATTTCAGCGGTGACAACCTCGTCGCGTTCGCGTTCGAACCAAGTGACATCTACCCGCCGTCCGGCTACTTGTCGTGGCAGATCATCCCGTCATGAGGAGTCCCCGCGAGTGACGCCTCGGCCGAGCAACGAGTCGAACGCGCCGCGTCCGGCGAGCCTCGTCACCACCGCCGGGTCCTCGATCCAGTCGCTGTAGGAGCCCAGTTGGCGCGGCGTCATCTTCGCGAGTGCCTGCTGCCCGCCGTACTTCCTCATGACCGAGACGAAGTCGTCCTCCGGGCCGGTGATGTATTTCACCGCGCTCCCGCCGCGCCCGTATGGATCGCCCGTGTACGTCGTAGGCGCGCTATGGCCAGGCAGCTGCACCGCGACCGGCCGGATGCTCTTGATGGTGGCAGCCGAGCCAAGAAGCGCTGAGGCGTGGCTGGCGAACGTAGCCCACCACGTCGTGCTCAGCTCTGCGTCCTGGAGGCCCTTCAGTCCGTCCACCAGGTCCTTCGGCGCTTCTCCGGGCGTCGCCATGACCGTCTGGTGAATCCAGCTCTCCAGGATTCCCGTGGCGATCTCCTGGCCCGTCTGTTCTGCGAAACCGGCAGCGCCGTCCGGGCCCGTGGCGAGGGTGGCGGCCGCACGGACGAGGTTCTCCCGTGAGCTGGTCATCGCGTCCGCCCACGCCTGGCTCTCGGCGCCGAGCTGCTGCTCGGTCGTCGTGAAGACGTCACCGTAGAAACCGTCCATCAGGCCCTTCGAGAAGCTGAGGTACGCGACCGCGTCCTGGTCCTCCTCGCTGAGCCCCGCGGTCTCCGCGTCGTTCACGAGCTTCCGGCCGCTCGCCTCGAAGAGTGCGCTCATGCTCGCGGCTGCTTGGGGGTTGCGGATGGACTCCTCCATGAATGCCTTCCAGACGGAGGGGTGGAGCTCGAGGCCGTCGCGGGTGGGGTTCTGGGAGTGGGTGAAAGCGGTGGGGTTCCAGGTGGGGGCGGGCCAGAAGGCGTCCTGGGCCGGGGAGGTGATCGCGTACTGGAGGTCGTCCCAGTGCTGGGCCAGGATCTCGGAGAAGAGGAGGGAGACCGCGGGGTAGGGGTGGGCGGTCCGGAGGGACGGGTCCTGGGAGTGGGCGAGGTTGGTGGTGAGGAGCCACGCGGTGTTGCGGTCGGAGAGGGCGGGGTGGGTGTCGCGGAGGGTGACCGTCGCGGCCTTGAGGGTGGCGGTGAAGGCGGCGATCCGCTCGGGGGTGGTGCTGCCGCCGCCCGGGTAGAGGGCGTTAGCGGCGATGTCGGGGCGCCGGGCAACGAACTGGCCTGCGGCGAGCGGGCACTTGGCGAGGGCGTCGAAGAGCTGGACGTAGTGGTCGGCGTGCCAGGGGTCCTCTACGGCGGGGGAACCGGACATACGCGGGGTGACGCTGCGGGACGGGTCGGTGGTGAAGGCGCGGTCGGCGAGGGCGAGGAGGAAGTCGGGGGCGTAGGTGCCGCTGTCGACGAGGGGAAGGAGGAGGTCGGGGCGGAACCCTTGGCCGGGGTCGTCGAAGCGGTCGAACCAGGTCGACCAGAAGGCGTGTCGATCGCGCTCGGGGCTGGTGTCGGCCGCGACGCGGGTGAACCCGCCGAAGGTACGGGCCAGGACGTCGCGGTCATAGGCGAGTTGGTCGGGGTGGTCCGGGTAGCGGCGGTCGTAGGGGCTGCCGGACATGGCGTTGGACAGTTGAGACAGGCGGCGGGGGCCGAGGGTGGTGTAGAAGCCGCGGAGGAAGTCGCCGTCGTAGCCGCCGGCGGCGAGTTCGGCGAAGAGGTGCTCGGGGACGGCGCCGTAGTGGTCGGCCATCTGCTGGTCGAACGCGCGGGCGAGGGCGCTGCCTTGGGCGGTGGCGCGGGCGGCTGCGCCGGGGGTGACGGCGCTGTCGGGGACGGAGATCAGGGTGCGCTGCGAGCTGTGTTCGCCGATGGCGGCCGCGAGGCGCTGGCGGCGGCGGAGCAGGGGGAGTTCGCCGTCGGCCCAGCGGGAGATGGCGAGCAGCCGGTCCAGCGGCCGGGTGTCGAGGTCGTAGTGGGCGAAGCGGTTGCGGAAGCGGGTGGCGCTGTCGTGCAGCCGTTTGGTGTCGGTCTCCAGGGAGTTGATGGTGCCGGGCAGCCGGTCCGGGTCGATGCCGGAGAAGGTCGGCTTCCGCTGGGGGTGTCCCATGTGTCGTCCCACGGTGCTTCCGTGCACGCGGACGCGGCGGCTGTGCGCGGGCCCGGGTACGTACGTACGGGGGTCAGGGGCGGTCTCGCCCCGGCGGCAACTACGGCTGGAGCAGGTCCACCTGGAGGCTCTTCGCCTCTCCCACGGTCACCTGCGGCGCACACGCGCTGATCGCGGTCTCCACCAGCGGTACCAGCAGGTCGAGTTGGGCCAGCAGGTCGGTGCGGCGGGCCCGCGCCTCGGTGTGCCAGGTGTCGGCGGTCGGGCCGACCCAGATCTCCCCCTGGCCGATGTCGGCGCACGGGCCCTTGAGCAGGGCGCGAAGGTCGTGCATCTCCTTGAGGAGATCCGTTCTGAGGGTGACCAGTTGCTCTCGCCACGGGTTGTCCACCATGGGCCCGTGGCTGTCGTCCGCCGCCACCCGCCGCCTCCCGTCGTACCGTCGTACGTCTCCCCCGCGCATACCGAGCGCACCCGGACACCCCAAGGCATCCCAGGCACCCGCGATCGCCGCGAAGGGTCACCAACTCCGCTACTCACCACGGTAATTCTGACACAACCCGGGCATCGCCCATCACTTTGCGTACACACGATACGGTGACGCCCCGCGCCAAACCGCCCCGCACCCCACTACTCCGCGACGCGCGGACGCAGCAGCGTGGACGGCGGCACCGGGTGGGACGGACGTTCCCGCTCCGCCCGGCGGGCGGCGGCACCGAGGTCCGCAGCGGTGAGCGCCGAACCGGACCCGGGCGAGGCGGAACCCGACGGAGTCGCCGCACCGGCCGGGGCCGACTCGCCCCGCGCGTCCGACGCTCCCGGCCGCTCCGGCGGAAGCCTGAGCCGAGGCGGCACCGAAGTGGGCGCGGCCAGCAGGAAGTTCCAGTCCTGCGTCGCGCCGCACGCCCCGGAGGCGGGCAACGTGTACGGGGTGCCGCGCAGGGACACGGCCCGAAGCGTCGCATCTGTTGTCCACAGGCTGTGGACAACGGAACCCGCGTGAACGGCGATCCGCCCCCCGGCTGCCAGTTCACGCGCGGCCAGCCCGTAGAACTCCTGCGAGTAGAGCTTCGCGCTGTCGGAGTCGCCGGGCGCGGGCAGGTCCTCGATGATCACGTCGTACCGCTGCCGGGCCGCGCTCCCCCCGCGTACGGACCGGCGCAGCCAGCCGAACACGTCGCCCCCCACCTCCCGCACCCTCGGGTCGCCGAACGCGTGCCCGTTGAGCGCGGTGAGCCCCGGGTCGGTGCGGCCCAGCCGGGCGACCTCGGTGTCGCCGGGGACGACGGTGACCGCCAACACGCCCTGGTAGCCCAGCACTTCACGCAGCGCGAGCCCGTCACCGCCGCCGAGGACCAGCACCCGGGCGTGCGGCCCGCTCATCGCCGGTGCCACCAGCGCCTGGTGGTGGACGGCCTCGTCGGCGCCGCAGACCGCCAAGTCGCCGTCGACGTACAGCCGCAGCGAGGCGCCGCCGCCCGTGCCGGTGCCGCCGGCGAGCACGATCTCCTCCGCGCCGGTCTGCTCGGCGACGCGCACCCCGTCGCCGTACACGGCGTGCCGGGCGGCGCGTTCGAACGGCCCGGCGCCGACGGCCGCGCACGCGAGCAGGGCGAGCACGCCGACGTTGGCGGTCAGCAGCCAACCGCGCGCGCGGGCGGACAGGTCGCCGCGGAAGAGCCACAGCATGATGCTGCCGCCCGCGACCGCGTTGACCGCGCCCGTCGCGAGCGCGCCGGTCAACTGCCCCAGGAACGGCAGCAGGACGAAGGAGAAGGCCAGGCCCCCGAGGAGCGCGCCGACGTAGTCCGCGGCGAACAGGTCGGCGACGGCACCGCCCGCGTCCTGGCGGCGGATGCGCTGCACGAGCGTCATCAGCAGCGGCACCTCCGCCCCGATCAGCACGCCGATCACATAGGCGCAGCCGATCATGGCGAACCGGGCCTGGCCGTACCAGGCGAAGACCGCGTAGAGCGTCATCACCGACAGCCCGCCGACGAGCGCGAGCGCGGACTCGACGGCGACGAACGCGGCGGCGGCGCGGCTGCGCAACCGTTTTGCCAGCAGCGAGCCGCAGCCCATCGCGAAGACCATCACCGACAGCACCACTGACGCCTGGGTGACCGAGTCGCCGACCAAGTACGAGGCGAGGGCGACGAGTTCGAGTTCGTACACCAGCCCGCAGGCGGCGCAGACGAAGACGGCCGCGAGGACCAGCGCGCGGGCCGCCCGCACGGGGACGGGCAACGCCAAGGCGAGCGGGCGGGGGGTTTGCGGTCGTCCGCGCTGGTCGAGCATGAATGCACGCTATGTCAGGGTTGCGCCGTCACCCGTCACCCACAAGGGTGCAATTCGTCCGTACAGGCGGGCGGGTGGCGGCGGGTGGTGGTGCCCGGAAGCGCGCAGAGGTACGGCCGGGCCTCATGCCGTACGGCGCGCGCCCCGCGGGCGGTGGGCGGTGGAGCAGCGCCGGGGCCGGTCAGCACGGGACCCGCAGCCTGGTCCGGGTCGCCACCAACCGCCCTTCCTGCGGATAGGCGTGCCAGGTGCGCCAGCGCACGCTGCCCTCCCTGCACTGCACCAGCATCGCGGTGAACGCGTTCGGGTCGCCCGGGAAGGTGCCGGCCAGGCCCTGCGGGTGGTCGGTGACCAGGGCGAGCAACTCCTGGGCGCGGGCGGTGAAGGAGCCTGGCGTGAGGTGCTCGATGCGGGCCGCGAACTCGTACTCCCAGGTGCCGACCCGGCGGGATACGCCGAACGGCAGCGGTGCCTGGCTGCCCGGCAGGCACGCCACCGTCTCGGAGCAGTTGTCGCGGCCGGCGTCGACGAGCACCTGGTGGGAGGCGCCGAGCAGGCGTAACTCGACGTCGGCGTGGAGCGCCGCGGCCTCGCCGACCCGTACGCCGAGGGTGGCGAGCGCGGGCAGCGCTTCCTTGTCCAGGCACCAGGCGAGATCGCCTGCCCGGGTGTCCGTGTATGCGGTGTCAATGGTGGTGAGCATGGGAGGGCTCCGCGGTGCACGCTGGGGATCGCACACCCGGCGCGAACAGGCCGTCCCGCCCGCGCCGCGAGGCGGAGGTGCGGTGGCTTGCGCCGGTGTGGGGGCCAGGTGGATGAGGGATCGTTCAGGCACGGATCGCCGGTGGACCTGGCTCGGCCCGGCGGGTTCGGGGTGATCTGGATGATCGGGAGGCCCCGACGACTCCCGCGGCGATCCGGGACCTACGGAACCACGGATCACACGCCGCGCTCAGCGTTTTTACCCATCTGCGCGTACTTTCCATCCCTTGGAGCGCTTACGAGTTCAGGTGTTCCGATATGACAACCCGGTACCATCGGCTGATCGGTTGGGCTGGTGCGTGGAGAGCGGGTGGACCTCGATGGCAGGCACGGTGGGCGCGGCGGACGGCCCTGACGCGTCCCGGCGCCCCTTCCTGAACCGCCGGCTGGCCGGCCTGGGGACGACGATCTTCGCCGAGATGTCCGCGCTGGCGGTTGCCACCGGCGCGATCAACCTCGGGCAGGGCTTCCCCGACACCGACGGGCCGGAGTCCGTACGCGAGGCGGCCGTACGGGCGCTGCGCGACGGCCGCGGCAACCAGTACCCGCCCGGCCCGGGCGTCCCCGAACTGCGCACCGCCGTCACCGACCACCAGAAGCGCTTCTACGGGCTCGACTTCGACCCCGACACCGAGGTGCTGGTCACCGCCGGTGCCACCGAGGCGATCGCGGCGGCGATGCTGGCGCTGCTGGAGCCGGGCGACGAGGTGATCGCGTTCGAGCCGTTCTACGACTCCTACGCCGCCTGCATCGCGATGGCCGGCGGCGTCCGGGTCCCGCTCACCCTGCGCGCACCCGACTTCCGCCCGGACCTCGACGCCCTGCGCGCCGCGGTGACCCCGCGCACCCGGCTGCTCCTGCTCAACAGCCCGCACAACCCCACCGGCATGGTCCTCACCCGCGACGAGCTGACCGCGATCGCCGAACTCGCCGTCTCCCGCGACCTGCTGGTCGTCACCGACGAGGTCTACGAGCACATCGCGTACGACGGCGCCGAGCACATCCCGCTGATCTCCCTGCCGGGCATGCGCGAGCGCACCGTCGCCATCTCCTCGGCGGGCAAGACCTTCTCCTTCACCGGCTGGAAGGTCGGCTGGGTCACGGGCAGCCGCGAACTGGTGGCCGCGGTGCGGACCACGAAGCAGTTCCTCACCTACGTCGCCTCGGGGCCGTTCCAGTACGCCGCCGCCGAGGCCCTCGCGCTGCCCGACGCGTACTTCACCGGTCTGCGCGACGGCCTGCGGGCGCAGCGCGACATCCTCGCGGCGGGACTCGCCGACGCGGGCTTCGAGGTGTACGCGCCACGCGGCACCTACTTCATCACCACCGACATCGCCGGACTCGCCCCGGGCATGGACGCGTTGGCCTTCTGCCGCGCCCTGCCGGAGCGGGCCGGGGTGGTCGCCGTCCCCAACTCCGTCTTCTACGACCACCCCACCGCCGGCCGTACCCAGGTCCGCTTCGCCTTCTGCAAACGCCCCGAGGTGCTCCGCGATGCCGCCGAGCGCCTGCGGCAGGCGTTCACGGGCTGAGACCGACGCCGCTCAGGGCTGTCGCGCGGGGTGGTCGGCGGGCCGGAGGTAGGGGGGTCGGGGGCACTTGGCAGCCTTGGGGGCGTCGTCGACGTCGTCGTGCCGGCGGGCGGTCCGCCGCCGGACCCCTTCAGGAGTCACCGTGCCCTACATACTGCTCGCGCTCGCCATCGCCTCCGAGGTCTGCGCCACCAGCTGCCTGAAGCTCACCGACGGGTACACCCGGCTGTGGCCGACGGTGGCGGTGGTCATCGGCTATGTGCTGTCGTTCGCGCTGCTCGGCCGGGCGCTCGTCCGCATCCCGGTGTCGGTGGCGTACGCGGTCTGGTCGGGCGCCGGTACGGCGGCGGTGGCCGCGATCGGGGCGGCGGCGTTCGGCGAGTCGCTGGGGCGGGTGCAGTGGGCGGGGATCGCCCTGGTCATCGCGGGCGTGGTGCTGCTGAACGTCCACACCTCCCACTGAGAGCCCGGCCGCCGGGCGCCGCGCGAGCCGGTCCGGAACACCGGAACCCCAGGTCACGAGGGACGCGACCTGGGGTTCTGCCGTGCTCTGTGCGCGTGCGGGCGGGGCTGCGCGGGTCAGTCGGTGCCGGACTCCATGGCGGCCAGGTCGAGCAGCTCGTCGTCCTCGGTGGCCTCGCCGCGGGAGGCGATCGCCTCGGCGCCGCCCTCGGGCAGGCGCGGCATGGTGCCGATCAGGCCGGTGGCGGCGGCCTGGGCGGCGCCGATGGCGGGGCTGCCGGAGCCGATCAGGCCGAGCTGGGCGTACTGCTCCAGCTTGGCGCGGGAGTCGGCGATGTCGAGGTTGCGCATGGTGAGCTGGCCGATCCGGTCCACGGGGCCGAACGCGGAGTCCTCGGTGCGCTCCATCGACAGCTTGTCCGGGTGGTAGCTGAAGGCCGGGCCGGTGGTGTCGAGGACCGAGTAGTCCTCGCCGCGGCGCAGCCGCAGGGTCACCTCGCCGGTGACGGCCGCGCCGACCCAGCGCTGGAGGGACTCGCGGATCATCAGCGCCTGCGGGTCCAGCCAGCGGCCTTCGTACATCAGCCGGCCGAGGCGGCGGCCCTCGGTGTGGTACTGGGCGAGGGTGTCCTCGTTGTGGATCGCGTTGACCAGGCGCTCGTACGCGGCGTGCAGCAGCGCCATGCCGGGCGCCTCGTAGATGCCGCGGCTCTTGGCCTCGATGATCCGGTTCTCGATCTGGTCGGACATGCCCATGCCGTGGCGGCCGCCGATGGCGTTCACCTCGGTCACCAGCTCGACGGGGCCGAGCTTCACGCCGTTGACCGTGATCGGGCGGCCCTGGTCGAAGCCGATCGTCACGTCCTCGACGGCGATCTCGACCGACGGGTCCCAGAACCGCACACCCATGATCGGGTCGACGGTCTCGACGCCGGTGTCCAGGTGCTCCAGCGTCTTGGCCTCATGGGTGGCGCCCCAGATGTTGGCGTCGGTGGAGTACGCCTTCTCGGTGCTGTCGCGGTAGGGCAGCCCGTGGTCGAGCAGCCACTGGGACATCTCCTTGCGGCCGCCGAGTTCGGTCACGAAGTCCGCGTCCAGCCAGGGCTTGTAGATCCGCAGGTGCGGGTTGGCAAGGAGGCCGTAGCGGTAGAACCGCTCGATGTCGTTGCCCTTGAAGGTCGAGCCGTCGCCCCAGATCTGGACGTCGTCGGCCAGCATCGCCCGCACCAGGAGCGTGCCGGTGACGGCGCGGCCGAGCGGGGTGGTGTTGAAGTAGACGCGCCCGGCGGAGCGGATGTGGAACGCCCCGCAGGCGAGCGCGGCCAGGCCCTCCTCGACCAGCGCCGCGCGGCAGTCGACCAGGCGCGCGACCTCGGCGCCGTAGGCCAGCGCGCGATCGGGGACCGAGGCGATGTCGGGTTCGTCGTACTGGCCGATGTCGGCGGTGTACGTGCACGGGACAGCGCCCTTGTCGCGCATCCACGCGACCGCCACCGAAGTGTCGAGGCCGCCGGAGAAGGCGATGCCGACGCGCTCGCCGGCGGGGAGGGTGGTGAGGACCTTGGACATAGCAAGAGTATGCATGATTACGCATGATCATGCAATGTCGGGTTGCCGATGGCTTCGCCGGGCGGTAAGGCGCCGGTCAGGTCGGGTCGTCGGGCCGCCGTCGAGGGGGCAGCACGTGTTGGCGCTCGGGCAAAGAGTCGGCGCTCGGGCAGCGGGTCGGCGCTCGAAGCAGCGCGCCCCGGTCAGTCGAAGGGCGGGACGGCCGGGTCCGTGGCGAGGCGGGCGTGCAGGTGGCAGTCGTGCCGGGTGCCGTCGGGCTCGACGAACGACCCGCGCATCACGCCCTCCTGCGCGAAGCCCGCCCGCAGCGCGGCCCGGCAGGAGCCGACGTTGTGCAGGACGTGGTCGAGGTGGATGCGGTGCAGTCCCAGACCGCCGTCCTGGGGCGGGCGGAACGCCCAGGTCGCGGCGGCGTCCAGAGCGCGGGCGGTGATCTGGCGGCCGCGCGCCGAGGGCGTCACCCAGTACCCGGCCACCGCCTGGTCGGGCACGCGGTGCACGTCGCGCAGACCGAGGTAGCCGAGCATCTCGTCGTTCGCCGGGTCGGTCACCGCGAACGCGGCGGTGCCCGTCGTCCACGCGGACAGCCGCGCCGACAGCCACACGGTGCCCCGGTCCTTCGGCGGCGAGCCGATCACCGCCATGCCGGCGGCCCACCGCAGGATGCCGGGGTCGGCCATCGCCTTCCTGACCGCGGGTTCGTCGGCCGCGACGACCGGGCGGAGCAGCAGCCCGTGGGCACGCAGGACGGTCGGCGCCAGGAGGTCGGCACCACGCGGAGAGGCCATGGCCAACACCTTACTGATCCGGCGCTCCGCCCGACCTCAGGTTTTGGCGTACGGACGCCGGTCCACACGCCGGTACGCACGGATGCACGTACGGCTCCCGCTGCACCCCACTGCCCGCACGTACGCCTGCCCGCACGTACACAGGCGAGCGCCCGGGCCCGTACGGCTCGCGTACCGGTCCCGGGCGCTCGGCGCGGCGGACCCGCTCAGTCCTCGGAGCCCTCGCCGGACTCGCCCGGCTCCCCGGACTCGTCGTCGTCCGCGGCCCCTTCGAGGCCCAGCCGCTCGCCGAGCCACTTGTTGAACTCGATGGACGCCTGGACCCAGCTCACCGTGGTGGCCACGAAGTGGTCGAGGCCGACGCCCATGCCGATGAGCATCTGGGCCTCGCCGATGAGGCGGACGACCCCTTCGTCATCGGTGTTCGTGTAGACCTTCGGCCACAGCGTGAGGTGGTTCCACTCGTCGAGCGCCTCGAGGAGCTGCGCCTTCTCGTCCACGGAGTACGCGCGCTCGTAGAACGTGCGCACCGCGAAGACGTGCTGCTGCGCCTCGCCGCGGAACATGAAGTAGGTGCGGAACTCCTCCCAGGGCGCGAGGAGGTCGCCCTCGTCGTCGACCGCGTGCTTCAGGCCCATCTGGTCGAGGAGCTGCGTGACCAGGTCCTGGTCCGGGATCACCACGCTGGGGGCCGCGGGTCCTCCGCTCGGCTGGTCCGGTTCCGGCTGGCTCCCGAAGTTCGGGATCGAGGAGGGGTCGATGCTCACCGTGAGGGTTCCCTTCGTGACGTTTCCCCGCCATCCTCCCCCATGAGGATCAGCCCGTCGACCGTCCGGTCCACCCGGACGGTCTGCCCGTCGAGCACCTCTCCGGCCAGGATCGCCTTGGCCAGCGGGTCGCCGATCGAGGTCTGGATCAGCCGGCGCAGCGGGCGGGCGCCGTACGCCGGGTCGTTGCCCTCCTCGGCGAGCCAGTCGAGCGCGCTGTCGGTGATGTCCAGGGTGAGCCGGCGGTCCTTGAGGCGGGCGCCGAGCCGGTCGGTCTGCAACCGGGCGATCCGGCGCAGCTCGTCCTGGTCGAGCGCGGAGAACACCACGATGTCGTCCAGCCGGTTGAGGAACTCCGGCTTGAACGAGGCGCGGACGGTGGCCAGGACGCTCGCCTTCTTCTGCTCCGCGTCCAGGGCCGGGTCGACCAGGAACTGGCTGCCCAGGTTCGAGGTGAGGATCAGGATCGCGTTGCGGAAGTCGACGGTGCGGCCCTGGCCGTCGGTGAGCCGGCCGTCGTCGAGCACCTGGAGCAGGACGTCGAAGACCTCCGGGTGCGCCTTCTCCACCTCGTCGAGCAGCACCACGCTGTAGGGGCGGCGGCGGACCGCCTCGGTGAGCTGGCCGCCCTCCTCGTAGCCGACGTATCCGGGCGGGGCGCCGACCAGGCGGGCCACCGAGTGCTTCTCGCCGTACTCGCTCATGTCGATGCGGACCATGGCCCGCTCGTCGTCGAAGAGGAAGTCGGCGAGCGCCTTGGCCAGTTCGGTCTTGCCGACGCCGGTGGGGCCGAGGAAGAGGAAGGAGCCGGTCGGGCGGTCGGGGTCGGCGATGCCGGACCGGGAGCGGCGCACCGCGTCGGAGACCGCGCGGACCGCCTCGGTCTGGCCGATCAGCCGCTTGCCGAGCTCGTCCTCCATGCGCAGCAGCTTCTGCGTCTCGCCCTCCAGCAGGCGGCCGGCAGGGATGCCGGTCCAGGCGGCGACGACGTCGGCGATGTCGTCCGGGCCGACCTCCTCCTTGACCATGTTGGTCGAAGGGCCCTGGGCGGCGGCCTCTTCCTCCTCGCGGGTGGCCGCCTCCAGCTCCTCCTCCAGCTTGGGCCGCTCGCCGTACATCAGCTTCGAGGCGGTCTCGAAGTCGCCGTCGCGCTGGGCGCGTTCGATCCGGGTGACGATGTCGTCGAGGCGCTCCTTCAGCTCTCCGACCCGGTTCAGGCCCTGCTTCTCCTTCTCCCAGCGGGCGGTCAGGCCGCGCAGCTCCTCCTCGCGGTCGGCGAGGTCCTTGCGGAGCTTGTCCAGGCGCTGCACGGAGCCGGGGTCGGTCTCGTTCTTGAGCGCCATCTCCTCCATCCGCAGCCGGTCGACCGAGCGCTGCAGCTCGTCGATCTCGACCGGCGAGGAGTCGATCTCCATGCGCAGCCGGGACGCGGACTCGTCGACCAGGTCGATGGCCTTGTCGGGCAGGAAGCGGGAGGTGATGTAGCGGTCGGAGAGGGTGGCGGCGGCGACCAGCGCGGAGTCGGCGATCTGCACCTTGTGGTGCGCCTCGTAGCGGCCCTTGAGGCCGCGCAGGATCGCCACGGTGTCCTCGACGCTGGGCTCGGCGACCAGCACCTGCTGGAAGCGCCGCTCCAGCGCCGGGTCCTTCTCGATCCGCTCGCGGTACTCGTCGAGCGTGGTGGCGCCGACCATCCGCAGCTCGCCGCGGGCCAGCATCGGCTTGAGCATGTTGCCCGCGTCCATGGCGGAGTCGCCGCCCGCGCCCGCGCCGACGACGGTGTGCAGCTCGTCGATGAAGGTGATGACCTGCCCGTCGCTGTCCTTGATCTCGGCGAGCACCGCCTTCAGGCGCTCCTCGAACTCGCCGCGGTACTTCGCGCCGGCCACCATCGCGCCCAGGTCGAGGGAGACCAGCCGCTTGTTGCGCAGGCTCTCGGGCACGTCGCCCTTGACGATGCGCTGGGCCAGGCCCTCGACGACGGCGGTCTTGCCGACGCCGGGCTCGCCGATGAGCACCGGGTTGTTCTTCGTCCGGCGCGAGAGCACCTGGACCACCCGGCGGATCTCCTGGTCCCGGCCGATCACCGGGTCGAGCTTGCCCTCGCGGGCGGCCGCGGTGAAGTCGGTGCCGTACTTCTCCAGCGCCTTGTAGGTGCCTTCCGGGTCCTGGCTGGTCACCCGTTGCCCTCCCCTGGCGTCCTCGAACGCCGTCAACAGCGCCTTGGCCTTGGCGCCCGCGGCGTTGAGCAGGTCGCCGGCCGGGCCGCCCTTGACGGCGATCCCGATCAGCAGGTGCTCGGTCGACACGTACGCGTCGCCGAGGTCCTTGGCGCGCTGGGACGCATCGGCGATGACCGCGAGCATGTCACGGTTCGCCTGCGGGGGTGCGACGGTGGCGCCCTGGACCGACGGCAGGCCCGCCACCAGGCGCTCGGTGCCGGCGCGCACGGCGGCGGGGTCGGCGCCGGTGGCCGCCAGCAGGTCGAGCACGTTCTCGTTGTCGGCGCCGCTCAGCAGAGCGAGCAGCAGATGCGCGGGCGTCAGGTCCGGGTTCCCCTCGGTGACGGCCTTGGCGTTCGCGCTGTTGAGCGCTTCCCGGCTCTTGTTGGTCAGCTCGGCTTCCACGGGCGTTCTGTCCTCCTCATACGTACGTCGCTAGCATGTACCTCAACCTGACTACCTCAACATGAAGCAAGTTGAGTCTATTCCACTCAAGGTGATTCCGGGCACAGAAGAGCACGCGTTTTTCGGGAGGACCCATGACCTCGGCGCACCCGGCGACACCGGACCCGGCACATCCGCACCCGGCGGCACCGCACCCGGCCCAGCCGTACACCCTGGGTGCCGGCGGCGCCTCCGTACGGGCCGACGCCGACGAGCTGCGCGAGCGCGCCGCCGCCTGCCCGGTGATGCTGCCGGGGGGAGTCCCCGGCATGATCGTCTCCCGCCACCGCGAGCTGCGCGACTTCCTCGCCCACCCCGCCGTGGCGAAGAACGCCCGCCACTTCGCCGCCCTGACGGAGGGCCGGGTCCCGGCGCAGTGGCAGCTCAACGCCTTCGCCCTGGTCAACGGCATGACCACGGCCGACGGCGACGACCACCGGCGGCTGCGGGGCCTTGCCGCCAAGGCGTTCACACCGCGACGGGTGGCCGCCATGCGGCCCTGGATCGAGCAGCTGGCCGGCGAGCTGGTGTCCGCCCTTCCGGACCGCGCCGGGCCGGACGGCGTCGTGGACCTGCGCGCGCACTTCGCCTATCCGCTGCCCATGGGAGTGATCAGCCGCCTGCTCGGGGTGGCGCCCGAGCACCGTGACCACCTGCACGAGCTGACCGGGCTGCTGGTCAGCACCTCCAGTTCGGCCGCCGAGGCGATGGCCGCGCAGCGCGGCATCCACGCGGTGCTCGCCGAGGTCGTCGCCGAGCGCCGGGCCCACCCGGCCGACGACCTGGCCGACGACCTGGCCGGCGCGCTGGTCGCGGCCCGCGACGAGGGTTGGGCGGGCGGCGCCGAGCGGCTGAGCGACGAGGAGGTCGCCGGCACCCTGCTGCTGATGATCGTGGCCGGCCACGAGACCACCCTCAACCTCATCACCAACGCGGTGCGCGCCCTGTGCCGCCACCCGGACCAGCGCGACCTCGTCCTGACCGGCGGCGCCTCCTGGGACGCGGTGGTCGAGGAGACGCTGCGCTGGGACAGCCCGGTGGCCAACTTCCCCTTCCGCTACCCGACCGCCGACCTCGACGTGGGCGGCACCGTCATCCCGCGCGGCACCCCCGTGCTCGCCGGATACGCCGCCGCCGGACGCGACCCTCGGGAGTACGGCCCGGACGCCGACCGGTTCGACGTGACCCGGGCGCCCGGCACCCGCCACCTGTCCTTCGGGCACGGCGCCCACTACTGCCTGGGCGCCCCGCTGGCCCGCCTTGAGGCCGCGGTCGCGCTGCGCACGCTGTACGGGTCGTGGCCGCGGCTGGCGACCGCCGTACCCGAGGCCGAACTGCCGCCGCTGCCGGGCTTCGTCGGCAACAGCGTCAGCGAACTGCCGGTGCGGCTGGGCGGTTGAGCGGTCGGGTGCCCTGACCGGGCAGGGCAAGGCGGGGCGGGGCGGGGCGGCGACGGGCTACCGTTTCCCCATGGCCCGCCGCGATCCCCGCTCCCCCGAACCCGGCTTCCTGGAGTTCTGGCGCGAGTACCACCTGTGCACGCTGACCACCACGCGCCCCGACGGCTCCCCGCACGTCGTCCCGGTCGGCGTCACCTACGACCCCGACGCGGGGCTCGCCCGGGTGATCACCAACACCCGCAGCCGCAAGGCCGCCAACGTACGGGCCGCCGGACCCGCGGGCGCCCGGGTGGCGGTCTGCCAGGCCGACCGCGGCCGCTGGGCCACCCTGGAGGGCCTCGCGACCGTCTCCACCGACCCCGAGCGCGTCGCCGACGCCGTCCGCCGCTACGCCGAGCGCTACGACCGCACCCCCGCCCCCAACCCCGACCGCGTCGTCATCGAGATCGCCCTCACCCGCGCCATGGGCAACGCCTGACCCGCACTCCCCGACCACCCGGCCCCACGCCCGCCCCCACCTGCGCGAAACGCGCGCTCACGCGGGGTACGGCGCCTGCTACAGTGCGCTGACTCGGTCGAGCTGGGGGGCAGTTGGCGATGCGGGGACGAGCGCGCCATGACGCGCGGAGACGTACCGCGGTCAGCACGGGAACGCGGATGCTGGCGGCGGGGGGCGCCGCAGCCGTGACGCTGCTCCTCGCGGGCTGCGGAGCCTCGGACGGAGCGTCGTCCGACGCGTCCGCGCCGACTACGAAGCCCGCCGCCACGAGCAGCACTCCGACGGCGACGACCCCGACGACGGCGCCTGCCGCGACGACGCCCGCCACGGCGTCGCCGGAAGGCTACGACCCCACGCGGGACGCGGCGGCGGACGTGACCGCTGCCGAGCGGGCCTCGGCCAAGGACGGCCGACCCGTACTGATCGACTTCGGCGCGGACTGGTGCCCGGACTGCGTGGTGCTCGGCCGCACCTTCACCGAGCCGGCGACGGCCGCCCTGCTGGCCAAGTACCACGTGGTGCGGGTCGACGTCGGCCAGTTCGACCACAACCTGTCGCTCGCCGCGCGCTACGTCGACCTCGACTCCAGCGGCATTCCGGCGCTCGCCGTGGTGGACCGGCACGGCACCACCGAGACGGCCACCAACCAGGGCCAGTTCTCCAACGCCCGCAGCATGCCGGAGAGCCAGGTCGACGCCTTCCTGAAGACGTGGGCGTGAGAAGGGCCCCGGCCGCCGTACGAAGGAACGCCGTCCGCTCCACCGCCGTCGCCCTGCTGCTCTGCACGGTCGGCTGCGGCCAGGGCGGCCATGGCGGCCACGGCGGTTCGCCACACGCGGCGCCGGCGCGTACGCGGGCGTCCTTCACAGCGGGCGGGGTGGACGTCGCCGTCACGCTCGAACGGTCGGGCGCGGACACGGTGGCGGTGAGCGCCACCCTCAGCCCGCGGCAGAAGGGCTTCCACCTCTACAGCCTCACGCTGCCCGACGACGGTGTCGACGGTCTCGGCATCCCGACCCGCCTGACGGTCGGCGCGCCGCTCACCGCGACCGGCCCGGTGACGTCCCCCGCCGCCCCGCACGACGTGCGCCCCGCCGGCCTCGACCTGGCGCTCCCGGTCTACCCCGACGGGCCGGTGACCCTGCGCCTGGCCACGCGGCTCGCGGGCAGCGCCGACGGATCGGCCTCCGCGCGGGTCCTGCTCACCTACGGAGCCTGCTCCACCGACGGCGCCTGCCTCGCGCCGGTCCGGGCGCACCCGGTGACGCTGGCCGTCCCGCCACGCTGACGCCAGGCGGTCAGTGCGGCTGGGGAGCGGTGATCTTGGTGAGGAAGCCGTCGAGGTTGCGCAGGGTGCGGTCGATCTGCTCGGCCAGAGTGAGGGTCTCGTCCATCCGCTTGGCCAGTACGGAGGTCTTCTTGCCCCGGACGTAGAGGGAGCAGGCCAGGTCGGCGCACATGTAGATGCCCACGGTGTTGCCCTGCCGGCCGGCCGGGCCGGCCAGCGGCGCGGCCAGCAGGTCGACGCCGCCGCCGGAGTGGCCGGTCAGGCAGACCGAGCACAGGCTGCTGCGCATCAGGTTGCGGCGCGCGCCGGGGGCCACCCGCAGGGTGACGCCGACCGGCTGCTCGCCCGCGGTCACCAGGTAGGCGCGGTCGGGCGCGCCCGGGTCGCGCCAGCCGAAGAAGTCCAGGTCGTCCCACGGCACCTCCGCGAGGTCCCGCGGCAGCCGGACGCGCTTCGCCTCCCCCTTCGAGCAGTTCACGAAGGAGTCCCGGATCTGCGCCTCGCCAAGTGGGTCCATGACGACCGAAGCTAACAAGCGCCCGGCGCCGCTGTCGCCGCATTTACCGGCGGCCCGCCGGCCGCACGGCGGGCCGACGCACGAGATCCCCGCGACCCTCGGGAGGCGCGGGGACCGTGTGCGCGGCGTGAACAGCGCGGCGTGAACAGCTCGGTCAGACGTCCCGCTTGGGGCGCCACACCACGAGCGCGCTCGTGTGCTGCACGTCCTGGTACGGCACCAGGTCGCGCCGGTAGGAGGCGTGCACCGCTGCTTCGCGCTGCTGGATGACGGCGGCTGCGCCGTCGACGGCGGCGGAGAGTTCGGCGACCCGGGCCTGGAGCGCGGCGACCTGGTTCTCCAGTTCGATGATCCGCTTGATGCCGGCGAGGTTGATGCCCTCGTCCTGCGAGAGCCGCTGCACCTCCCGCAACTGCTCGATGTCGCGGGCGGAGTAGCGCCGCCCGCGCCCGGCCGCCCGGTCCGGCGAGACCAGGCCGAGGCGGTCGTACTGCCGCAGGGTCTGCGGATGCAGCCCGGACAGCTCGGCCGCCACCGAGATCACGTAGACCGGTGACTCCTCCGTCAACTGGTACGGATTGCGGCCACGTCCCATGCGGGGCCCGGGAGCCCCGCCGCCGTCGATGCCCATCCGTTCACGCTCCCTTCGCGGCCTTGAACAGCTCCGCCCGCGGGTCGATGTCCGCGGTCGCCTCTCGGTACGACTCCAGTGCGTCCAGCGCCTTGCCCTCGGTCTGCGCGGGCACCGCCACCTCGACGGTGACGAGCAGGTCGCCGCGCGACCCGTCCTTGCGCACCGCGCCCTTGCCGCGGGCCCGCAGCGTCCGGCCGTTCGGCGTGCCGGCCGGCAGCTTCAGGGTGACCGGCGGCCCGCCCAGGGTGGGCACCTTGATCTCCCCGCCGAGCGCGGCCTCGGTGAAGCTCACCGGGACCGTGACCGTCAGGTTCGCGTCCTTGCGGCCGAAGACCGGGTGCCGGCCGACGTGCACGACCACGTACAGGTCGCCGGCCGGTCCGCCGCGCTCACCGGGGGCGCCCTTGCCGCGCAGCCTGATCCGCTGCCCGTCGGTGACGCCCGCCGGGATGCGTACCTGCATGGTGCGCGAGCTCTTCGCCCGGCCGCTGCCGTGGCAGACCTCGCAGGGGTTCTCCGCGATCAGGCCGCGGCCCTTGCAGTCCACACACGGATCGGTCAGCGAGAAGCCGCCACCACCGCCGCGGGAGACCTGCCCGGTGCCGACGCAGGTCGGGCACACCCGGGGGGTGCCGTTCTTGTCGCCGGTGCCGGAGCACGCCTTGCAGGGCGCCTGCGAGGACATCCGCAGCGGGACCGTGGCCCCGTCGACGGCCTCGGTGAAGCTGAGCGTCACCTCGGACTCGATGTCCTGGCCGCGCCGCGGCTGCACACGGGTGCCGCCGCCGCCCCGGTTGAACAGGCCGCCGAACACGTCGCCGAGACCGCCGCCGAAGCCGCCGCCCTGGCCGCCGGTCGTGGTGCCGCCGGGTCCCTGGGCACCGCCGAAGAGGTCGCCCAGGTCGAAGTTGAACCCGCCGGTGCCGCCCGCGCCGGGGCCGGGCCGCATGCCGCCGTTGCCGAACAGCGCGCGGCCCTCGTCGTACTCCTTGCGGCGCTTGGTGTCGGACAGGACGTCGTTGGCCTCGGAGATCTCCTTGAAGCGCTCCTCGGCCGTGGCGTCGTTCTTGTTGGCGTCGGGGTGGAACTCCCGGGCCAGCTTCCGGTACGCCTTCTTGATCTCGGCGTCGGTGGCGTCCTTGGGGACGCCGAGGACCTTGTACAGGTCCTTCTCCAACAGGTCCCTACTGATGCTCATCCTCGGCGTCCCTCCTCTCCGTCCACGTCCCGCGCCCGTCGTCAGCCCTCGGACGGACCACCGGTCTCCTCGTCGTCCGCCTTGCGGTCGGCCGACTCGGCCTCGCCCGGCTCGGACTGCTCGTCCTTGCCGTGCGTGCCCGGCTGGGGTTCGGCCACCGCGACCCGGGCGGGTCGCAGATTGCGCTCCCCGATCCGGTACCCCGGCTGGAGGATCTGCACGCATGTCGTCTGCGTGACGTCAGGCGAATAGCTGTGCATCAGCGCCTCGTGCACCAGCGGGTCGAAGGCCTCACCCTCCTTGCCGAACTGCTGGAGGCCCAGCTTCGCGGCGACCGTCTCCAGCGACTCGGCGACCGACTTGAAGCCGCCCACCAGTTCGCCGTGCTCCCGTGCCCGGCCGATGTCGTCGAGCACCGGGAGCAGTTCGGTCAGCAGGTTGGCGACCGCGACCTCCTTGACGGCGACGCGGTCCCGCTCCACCCGGCGGCGGTAGTTCTGGTACTCGGCCTGGAGGCGCTGGAGGTCGGCGGTGCGCTCGCCGAGCGCGGTGCGCACCTGGTCCAACTGCGCCTTGACGGCCGTCAGCTCCTGGGAGGTCGCGTCGTCCCCGCCCCCGGACGACGGGCCCGCCTTACCGGCGGTCCCGTTGCCCGAGCCGGACTTGCCCGCCTTGCCGGCGGCCGGCTCCTCGGCGGCGTCGGAGGGGACGTCGGGCTCCTCGAAGCCCTTCGGCTCCTCCGTCACGCGGCACCATCCCTCTTGCCCTCGTCGTCGACGATCTCGGCGTCCACGACGTCGTCGTCCGCGGCCTGGGCCGAGTCACCGGGCGCGCCCGCGTCGGCACCGGGGGCCGCGCCGCCCTCGGCCTGCGCGTTGGCGTACAGCGCCTGGCCGAGCTTCTGGCTGGTGGCCGCGACCTTCTCGGTGGCCTCGCGGATCGCCGCGGTGTTGCTGTCGTCGGACGACTCGTTCTTCAGCTTCTCCTTCAGGTCGGCGACCGCGGTCTCGACCTCGGACTTCACGTCCTCCGGGAGCTTGTCCTTGTTGTCCGCGATGAACTTCTCGGTCTGGTAGACGAGCTGCTCACCCTGGTTGCGGGTCTCGGCGGCCTCGCGGCGCTTGTGGTCCTCGTCCGCGTACTGCTCGGCCTCCTGGCGCATCCGGTCGACCTCGTCCTTGGGCAGCGAGGAGCCGCCCGTGACGGTCATCCGCTGCTCCTTGCCGGTGCCGAGGTCCTTCGCGCCCACGTGCATGATGCCGTTGGCGTCGATGTCGAAGGTGACCTCGATCTGGGGCATCCCGCGCGGGGCCGGCGGCAGACCGGTCAGCTCGAACATGCCGAGCTTCTTGTTGTACGCCGCGATCTCGCGCTCGCCCTGGTAGACCTGGATCTGCACCGACGGCTGGTTGTCCTCGGCGGTGGTGAAGATCTCCGAGCGCTTGGTGGGGATCGTGGTGTTCCGCTCGATCAGCTTGGTCATGATGCCGCCCTTGGTCTCGATGCCGAGGGACAGCGGGGTGACGTCGAGCAGCAGGACGTCCTTGACCTCGCCCTTCAGGACGCCGGCCTGGAGGGACGCGCCGATGGCGACGACCTCGTCCGGGTTGACGCCCTTGTTGGCCTCCTTGCCGCCGGTCAGCTCGCGCACCAGGTCCGCGACGGCGGGCATCCGGGTCGAGCCGCCGACCAGGACCACGTGGTCGATCTCGGACAGCTGGATGCCGGCGTCCTTGATCACGTTGTGGAACGGGGTCTTGCAGCGCTCCAGCAGGTCGGAGGTGAGCTGCTGGAACTGCGCCCGGGTGAGCTTCTCGTCCAGGTGCAGCGGGCCCTCGGCGGAGGCCGTGATGTAGGGCAGGTTGATCGAGGTCTCCGTCGAGGAAGACAGCTCGATCTTGGCCTTCTCCGCGGCCTCGCGCAGCCGCTGGAGCGCCATCTTGTCCTTGCCCAGGTCCACGCCGTGGCCGGACTGGAACTGCTTGACCAGGTAGTCCACGACGCGCTGGTCCCAGTCGTCACCACCGAGGTGGTTGTCGCCGTTGGTGGCCTTGACCTCCACCACGCCGTCGCCGATCTCCAGCAGGGACACGTCGAAGGTGCCGCCGCCGAGGTCGAAGACGAGGATCGTCTGGTCGTCCTTGTCCAGGCCGTACGCCAGCGCGGCCGCGGTCGGCTCGTTGACGATGCGCAGCACGTTCAGGCCGGCGATCTCGCCGGCCTCCTTGGTGGCCTGGCGCTCGGAGTCGTTGAAGTACGCGGGGACGGTGATCACCGCGTCGGTGACCTTCTCGCCCAGGTACGACTCCGCGTCCCGCTTCAGCTTCTGCAGGATGAACGCGGAGATCTGCTGCGGGTTGAAGTCCTTGCCGTCGAGGTTGATCCGCCAGTCGGTGCCCATGTGGCGCTTGACGGAGCGGATGGTCCTGTCGACGTTGGTGACCGCCTGGCGCTTGGCCACCTCGCCGACGAGCACCTCGCCGTTCTTGGCGAAGGCGACGACGGACGGCGTGGTCCTGGCGCCCTCTGCGTTGGTGATGACGGTGGGCTCGCCGCCTTCGAGAACGCTGACGACGGAGTTAGTCGTGCCCAGGTCGATGCCGACCGCACGTGCCATGGTTAATCCTCCAACAACTGACTTGAGTGCAACTGGCTCAACCATGCCTGACCGCGAGCCGGAAGTCAATTGACATGAGTCATGGCGGCTCAACTTAACGGCGCGCATCCGACGCACTACCCAGGAGACACCCTGCGCACACCCCGGTTCGCCCGAACGGCGGCACCCTTCGGCCCCCGGGTGCCCGGCCCGCGACACAGATCACCAGCAGGGCGGCTTTATGGCCCCGGAATTCCCGGGTACCCTCAGCCGAGACCGGAGTAAGTTACCGCTTAGTACGTTTTTGCTCGCAGCAGGCCCGAGGAGCCCTCATGCAGCTCGCCGCGATCATCGTGTCGCTGGTCCTCACGGCGGTCGGCGTCGCCCTGATCGGCCTCGCCGTCGCGCAGATCTACCGGTTCGTCCGGCTCGGCCAGCCCGTACCCGCGGGCAGCCGCACCGACGACCCGGTGGCGCGCACGAAGACGCTGGCCAAGGAGTTCGTCGGCCACACCCGGATGAACAAGTGGGGGCCGATCGGCGTCGCCCACTGGTTCGTGGCGGTCGGCTTCCTCACCCTCGGCCTGACCATCGTCAACGCCTACGGCCAGCTCTTCAAGGCCGACTGGATCCTGCCGGTGATCGGCACCTGGCTGCCCTACGAGGTGTACGTCGAGTTCATCTCCCTCTTCACCACCCTGGGCATCCTGGTGCTCATCGCGGTGCGGCTGATGAACCTGCCGTCCCGGGCCGGCCGCAAGTCGCGCTTCGCCGGATCGACGGCCTGGCAGGCGTACTTCGTCGAGTACGTGGTGCTCGTCATCGGCCTGGCCATCCTGATGCTGCGCGGCCTGGAGGGGGCGCTGCACGGCGTCGACCACTACGAGGCGGCGTACTGGGTGTCGTACCCCCTGGTGGCCGGCCTGCGCGGGCTGAGCACCGGCACCCTCCAGAACACGGTGTACCTGGTCGCGATGATCAAGCTCGGCGTCACCATGATCTGGGCGATCACCCTGGGCCTGAACACCTCGATGGGTGTCGCCTGGCACCGCTTCCTCGCCTTCTTCAACATCTGGTTCAAGCGCAACGCCGACGGCCCGGTGGCCCTGGGCGCGCTCCAGCCGATGACCAGCGGCGGCGTGCCGATCGACTTCGAGGACCCGGGCGAGGACGACGTCTTCGGCGTCTCCCAGGTCGAGCAGTTCTCCTGGAAGGGCATCCTCGACTTCTCCACCTGCACCGAGTGCGGCCGCTGCCAGTCGCAGTGCCCGGCCTGGAACACCGGCAAGCCGCTGTCGCCGAAGCTGCTGATCATGAGCCTGCGCGACCACGCCCACGCCAAGGCGCCCTACCTGCTGGCCGGCGGCGGCAAGTCGGCCGAGGGCGAGGAGCGCGCGAGCCAGGAGCAGCTCGCCGGCGTGCCCGCCGCCGCGCTTGCCGAGGCCGAGCGCCCGCTGATCGGCACCCTGGAGGAGAACGGGGTCATCGACCCCGACGTGCTGTGGTCCTGCACCACCTGCGGCGCCTGCGTCGAGCAGTGCCCGGTGGACATCGAGCACGTCGACCACATCGTGGACATGCGCCGCTACCAGGTGATGATCGAGTCGGCCTTCCCCAGCGAGGCCGGCACGATGCTGAAGAACCTGGAGAAGAAGGGCAACCCGTGGGGGCTGCCCAAGAAGCAGCGGCTGGCATGGGTCAAGGAGGTCGACTTCGAGGTGCCGGTCGTCGGCGAGGACGTCGAGGATCTGACCGAGGTCGAGTACCTGTACTGGGTCGGCTGCGCGGGCTCGCTGGAGGACCGCGCCAAGAAGACCACCAAGGCGTTCGCCGAGCTGCTGCACATCGCGGGCGTCAAGTTCGCCATCATGGGCGGCGAGGAGAACTGCACCGGCGACTCGGCCCGCCGCCTGGGCAACGAGTTCCTGTTCCAGCAGCTCGGCCAGGAGAACGTCGCCATGCTCAACATGGCGTTCGGCGAGGAGCTGGACGACGACGGCAAGGTGGTCGCGTCCTCGCGCCGCCCGCGCGCCGCCAAGAAGATCGTCGCGACCTGCCCGCACTGCTTCAACACCATCGCCAACGAGTACCCGCAGCTCGGCGGCGAGTACGAGGTCATCCACCACACCCAGCTGCTCCAGCACCTGGTGGACGACGGGAAGCTGGTCCCGGTCACCCCTGTCGAGGGCCTGATCACCTACCACGACCCCTGCTACCTCGGCCGGCACAACAAGGTCTACACGCCGCCGCGCGAGATCATCGCCAAGGTGCCCGGGCTGCGCAGCGAGGAGATGCACCGCCACAAGGAGCGCGGCTTCTGCTGCGGCGCCGGCGGCGCGCGCATGTGGATGGAGGAGCGGATCGGCAAGCGCATCAACAACGAGCGGGTCGACGAGGCGCTGTCGCTCAACCCGGACATCGTCTCCACCGCCTGCCCGTTCTGCCTGGTGATGCTCACCGACTCCGTCAACGGCAAGAAGAACGACGGCAAGGCGAAGGAGTCCCTCCAGGTGGTGGACGTCGCACAGCTGCTGCTCGACTCGGTGAAGACGCCGGCCGAGGCGACGGCGGAGGCGGCGCCGGCGGGCTGAGCCGAGCACCCCGCCCACCGGTCCTGGACCCTGTCCGGCCTCCTAGGTGCCTGAGCACCTAGGAGGCCGGACGCGCGTCCGCGCCCAGGAGGCGAAGCGGCAGTCAGGCGCCAGGACCGCTCAGGACACCCCGTGCTGGGAGAGGATCTTCCTGAACGAGGTGGCGTCGAAGATCCCGTCGTCGTTGGACACCTTGTCGCCGTCGATCTTCACCATCGGGGTGCCGCCCGCCCCGCTCTTGATGAACGCGTTCTCCGAGGCGCTGACGAAGCTCGCGTACTTCTGCCCGCGCACCGCGGCATCGAAGGCCGCCGAGCGCAGCCCCGGCACCTTGCCCGCGAGTTGGAGCAGGAAGTCCGCGGTGAAGCCGTCGGTCTGCTCGTTCGGCTGGTACTGGTAGACCAGCGTGTGCAGCGCCACGAAGCCGCCGCCGTCCGCCGACGCGGCCAGGGCGGCGCGCAGGGCGTTCACCGCCCGCTTGGAACCGCCGCCCCCGCTGTTCTGGTCGATGAACGACGCGAAGGTGTACTGGACGCGGATCTTGCCGGCCGCCTCCAGCGCCTGGATCTGCGCCGCGTTCGCCTGCTCGAACTGCTCGCAGATCGGGCAGCGCGGGTCCTCGTAGACGGTGAGGGTGTGCGCCGCGGCGGGGTCGCCGACGGTGACGGTGGTGCCGTCCGCCTCCAGCCGGGCCGGTATCGCGCTCCCGGTGCCGGTGGTGGTTCCGGTGGCCTGCGTGCCGCCGCTCGCGGTGGGAGTGGCCCCGGCGGTGGTGCCGGTCGGCGCGGCCGACGTACGCGCGGCGCTGGTCCCGGAGTCGGGAAGGCGCGAGCCGGGGCCCGGGCCGCTGGAGCAGGCCGCCAGGGGCAGGGCGAGGGCGGCGACCGCGGCGGCGAAGAGGGCCGCCCGCCGGGCGCCGGGCGCGGCGGTGCGCTTCACCCGGACGGCCCCTTCCCGCGCGGCCACTCCCTCCGCGTCCGATCCGAGGACCGCCTCGGCAGCCTTGTCCATCGTCATCCTCCCCGTACCCGGTCCAGCCCGTCCCCGTCGTCGCCCGGCAGGCTACCGGGGCGTGTCACAGGTTGGCAGCAATGGCCCGCACTCGGACAGACGATCGTCCCGGCACTCGCGGTAGCGGGTACGTTCGAAGGCGTGGCAGGTTTCAAGGGACGACGGGGCGGCGGCGGGCGGCAGGGCGGGGCGCCCTCGGCACGGTACGGGGCGTCCGGGGCCGGCGGCGCCGGGCAGGGCTCGGGTCAGGGTTACGGTCCCGGGTACGGCGGTGCGCCGGGGTACGGCGCCGGTGCGCCCGGCTACGGCGGTGCGCCTGGGGCCCCCTCGTACGACGACTCCCCCGGCAGCACCCGCTCCTTCACCCTCGGCGCGAACGACGGATACGGCGACGACCCGTACGCGGGCCAGGGGTACGGCAACCGGGCACCGTACGGGGGCGGCGCACCGTACGGCGGCTACGACGACGGGCGGGGCGGTTACGACGACGGGGCGGCCTACGGCGGCGACAACGTGGCCACCTACCGCGCCGGCCAGGCCAGCGCGCCCCCCGCGGGGCCCCGGCTGCACTGGAAGGAGCTGCTGAGCGGGATCGTGCTGCGCCCGGGCCGTACGTTCTGGCAGATGCGGGACCACTCCGTGTGGGGCCCGGCCCTGGGCGTGACGTTCGTCTACGGGCTGCTCGCCGTCTTCGGCTTCGACGCCGCCCGCAGCGACGTGCTCAACTCCACGCTGACCGCGAGCGTGCCGTGGGTGCTGACCACCGCGGTCATGGTGGTGCTGTGCGGGCTGACGCTCGGCGCCGTCACCAACACGCTCGCCCGGCAGCTCGGCGGGGACGGGGTCTGGGCGCCGACGGTCGGCCTGGCGATGCTGGTCAGCTCGCTCACGGACGCGCCCCGGCTGCTGTTCGCGATGTTCCTCGGCGGCGGCAACGGCTTCGTGCAGCTGCTGGGGTGGGTGACCTGGATCGCGTGCGGGGCGCTGCTGACGTCGATGGTGGCCAAGTCGCACGACCTGCCCTGGCACAAGGCGCTCGGGGCGGCGTCGATCCAGCTGGTGGCGCTGCTGATGCTGTTCAAGCTGCCGCTGATCTGATCGGTCAGGAACGTACAAGATCCGGGGCGGGCCGGGGCGCGAGGGTGGGGTGCATGAGCACCGAGAACGACAGCACCGAGAACGACATCGCACCCGAGCCGCCCGAGCCGATCCGTTTCGACACGAAGATCGCCGTACTCCTGCGGGAGGACCTCGAGACGTGGCAGCGGCTCAATGTCACCGCCTTCCTCGTCAGCGGGCTCGGCTCGCACGTGCCGGAGGTGATGGGCGAGCCGTACGAGGACGCCGACGGGACGCCCTACCTGCCGATGTTCCGGCAACCGGTGCTGGTCTTCGAGGGCGACAAGCAGATGCTGACCACCGCGCACGCCCGGGCGCTGTCCCGCGCGCTGCCGCGGTCGCTGTTCACCGCGGACCTCTTCGCCACCGGCAACGACCGGGACAACCGGGCGGCGGTGCGGGCGGTGCCGCGGGACGGGCTCGACCTGGTGGGGCTCGCGGTGTACGGGCCGAAGAACGGGGTGGACAAGGTGCTCAAGGGTGCGCGGATGCACCCGTGAGGACCCGACCGCGGTGGGCGGGCGGCTCGTTCAGACCTGCGTGCGGTGGAAGTTGAGGAACGAGCGGGAGGGCGTGGGGCCGCGCTGCCCCTGGTAGCGCGAGCCGTGGCGGGCGGACCCGTACGGGAACTCCGCGGGGGAGGACAGGCGGAACAGGCACAGCTGTCCGATCTTCATCCCGGGCCACAGCTTGATCGGCAGGGTCGCCATGTTGGACAGCTCCAGCGTCACGTGGCCGGAGAAGCCGGGGTCGATGAAGCCGGCCGTGGAGTGCGTCAGCAGGCCGAGCCGGCCGAGGCTGGACTTCCCCTCCAGCCGGGACGCGATGTCGTCCGGGAGCGTGATGACCTCGTACGTCGAGGCGAGCACGAACTCGCCCGGGTGCAGGATGAACGCGTCGTCGCCCTCCGGCTCCACCAGCCGGGTCAGGTCGGGCTGCTCCACCGCGGGGTCGATGTGCGGGTAGCGGTGGTTCTCGAAGACCCGGAAGAAGCGGTCCAGCCGCACGTCGATACTCGAGGGCTGCACCATCGCCGCGTCGAAGGGGTCCACCCGCACCCGGCCGTTGTCGATCTCGGTCCGGATGTCCTTGTCTGAGAGAAGCACCCCCCGAGACTAACCGACCCTGATCAGGGTGCCGCGTGGGTGGGCGTGCCACGCCGTACGGGTGCTCGGGCCGCAGGGGCACGGCGTACGGGGGGCGGGGGCGTACGGGGGGCGTACGGGGGTCGGGGCGTACGGGGGGCGGGGCGCCGGGAACGGTCGCCCCGCTTCCCGTCTACGTGCCCGCTACTTTCCCGTGGCCCCGTGCAGGCCACCGGCGGGCTCGCCCACCGGCACCGCGTGCCGCAGCCGCGCGCACTTCGGGCACCTCAACAACCGTCCAGGGCCCAAGCGTTCAGCGCCGAGATGCTGCATCGGAAACGACGCCGTACTGAACACATGTCCCTCCGCACACCGAACAACCGTGCGCTCCATGTAGCCCCTTCCCCAACTCCGCGTGGCCGACGAACCCACACATTAGGGGATGTCCCGCCCACCGGGGCTCCACCACACCGACCCCCAACCTACCCCTCCCCCACCCCCGGACCCCTCCCCATCCCACCCCAGCCATGCGGTACAGTATCCCCGCAGCGTCTTCCCGAAGCCGCTCACACGCGGATGTAGTTTAATGGTAGAACATGAGCTTCCCAAGCTCAGAGCGCGGGTTCGATTCCCGTCATCCGCTCCAAGGAAAAGGCCCAGGTCAAGCGCCTGGGCCTTTGTTGTTGTCTAGACCGAATTAAGGGCCGCGCACCACATGCGCACCACATATGGCGGTCAAATGGCGCCATGGAGCGGACTTCAGACGGTCATCGAATATGCATGCGATGGGCTTCTCGAAATGCGAGACGCACGTTCTGTGATGTGCGCCACTCATTCAAGTGACGTACAGTCACGAACAGTTGGACAAGAGAGCCAGCGGAACGTCGCCGATGGAGACCAACGGACCTACTCTCTAGCCGAGTTAGGTTTCAAGGAGCCCACTGGCAGGCGGTCCCGCCCGAGCACGCTGCGTCGCGATGGACGACCTTCGGGGGCCGACGCAGCATCGCGTCGGCCCCGAACGGGCGGTCAGGACAGCGTCAGGCCAGGCGCACCACTTCCGCACCAGATGGGTCGTCGCCCGCCCCGCCCTGGCGCTCGGCACGCACGCGGGCGTCCAGCCCGGCCGCGACCTCCTTCTGCCGTTCCAGCGTCGAGTGCTGGTAGATCAGAGCAGCCTTCTCCGACGACTGGCCGGCGCGGACCATGGCGTCCTTCAAGGTTCCGCCCGACTGGGTGACAAGAGTGTTTCCGGTATGACGGAGGTCGTAGAAACGGAAATTCTCCGGGAGACCCACTTTCGCCCGCGCTTTCCGCCATTTACGTCCGAAGGTAGACCGGCGGAATGGCGCTCCACGCTCTCCGATGAAAAGCAGGCCGTCCGGTTCTTTTGCGGCGAACCAGTCGAGGTGCCGCCGTACGTTCACGGTGAGGAATCCGGGGAGGACGACGGTTCGCTTGCCCGCGCGGGATTTCGGGTTGCCGGTGGCGCGGCGCCCTGTGGTGAGTTCCGGTGAGGCTCGGGTGATGCGGAGCAGCACGGGATCCCGGGACACGTCGCGGCGCCGCTTCACCTCGTCCGGCTCCTTGGGCAGGACGACATCGCTTCGGCGCAGCTCGGCCTGCTCCTCCGGACGGAGGCTGCCGTAGGCGGCGAGGTAGACCATCAGCCGCCAGCGCGGCCCCATGACCTCGGCCACCGCGTCCACCTGCTCGACGGTGGCAACCGGCCGCTCTTCGGCCTCCTCCTTCCCCGCACCCTTGATACGGCAGGGGTTTCGGCGGATCAGCTCGTCATCGGCCGCCGTCCCCAGGATCGCCTTCAGCAGCCGGTAGCTCTTGGCGACGGTCGTAGCGCCTGTCGCTTCCAGCCGTTCGGCGCGCCAGGCCCTGACGCGGGCGGGCGCGATCTCGTCGAGGTCCATGTGGCCGAACGTGGGCACCAGGTGGAGGCGGAGCAGCCGCCGGTACAGCTCCTCGCTGGTCGGAGCCAGCCTGCGCTCCTCGATCCAGCGCAGGGCGTACTCCCCGAAGTTGACCGCTCCGGCGTCCGGGTCCGTCCAGTCGCCGCGCGTGAGGTCGGCCTCGATCTGCGAGAGCCAGACCTCGGCGTCCGTCTTCGTCGGGAACGTCTCCGGTGAGTGCCGCCGCAGACCTGTGGGATCGATGTAGCTGGCGGTCCAGCGGCCTGAACGGTACTGCCGGACCGACCCGAAGCGGCGCCTGCCGCTCCTGTTGTTCGCCATCAGGCCGCCCTCCCGTAGTGGGCACGGGTACGCCGACGGGTGACCGGCTGGACGGTATTGGCCGCCACGTAGGCGTCCAGCACCGCCTCGGAGAGCCGGACGTGGCGGCCGACCTTGACGAAGGCGATCCGCCGCTCGGAGATCAAGCGGCGGACGAAGCGCTCCCCGGTCCCAAGCCGCTCGGCGGCCTCGGAGACCTTCAAGAGGCGATCAGGCATGAAGGACCACCTCCCACGCGGTGGCGAAGAGGCAGAAGGGGCCGGAGACGCCGGGTGGCGCCGGTATGTGGTGCAAGAGAGATCCTTTCCTGGCGGGCGTGGGGAGCGGCAACTCCGTGGGCCTGCCGGTGTGGTGTTCAGGGATGGGCGGTGCGATGTTGCGGGTGTGGCGGGGGTGGTGGGGTGGGGTTATTCGGTGTCCTTGTGGTCGGGGGTGGGGCGGCGGGTGCGGCGTTGTTGGTAGGGCTGGGGGAGGCCGGTGAGTTCTTCGGCGATGGCCAGGGAGGCGGCGGCGTCGGCTTCTTCGCGGACGTCGGGGTGTTCTTCGAGGTAGGCGTCGAGGGCGTCGCGTGCTTGGGCGGCGGCGAGGTTGGCCATGTGGGCGTCGCGGTAGGCGCGGCGGATGTCTTCGACGAGTTCCATGGCGCGGGTGTGGGCTGCGAGTCTTGGGGGGCCGACGAGGTTGGCCAGGGAGATGCCGAAGACCTCGGCGAAGCCGAGGGCGTCGTTGACGTTGACGCGGCGCTGGTGGTTCTCGATGCGCCAGACCGCGGAGGGGTTCATCTCGTAGCCGGCGGCGTTGAGGCGGTCGGAGACGGCGTTGGTGCTCCAGCCGCGGGCTTCGCGTTCGAGTTTGATGCGCACGGCGATGTTCTCCTCGCCGGCGAGCTGGGTGATGCCCGGGCCGGGCAGGCCCTGACCCTGGCCGGGTTCCTGGTTCTGGTCGTTGGCGGCCACCACCCCAGCCTCCTTCCGTTCGTAGTACTTTCCTGCGGATTGCAGGGAGACTACTAGGATACACGCCGTTCTGCCGATTGCAAGTAGTTGCTGCGATCCGCAGGGAAGTAGTATTGTCTTACCGTCCCCGCTCCCTGCCCACCGACTTCCTGCCCACCGACCCCTGGACGAGCCCCTGACCAACCCCGGACATGACGAAGCCCCCGGCGCTGACACGCCGGGGGCTGAAGCAAGAACCCCTGCTACGACCGCCCATCCCTGAACGACCACAACCGGCACACGGCCCCGGGGTTGCCGCCCCGAAGCCCGCCAGGAGAGGAACTTCCGTGTACCAGCGTACGGCCCCAGCAGCCGTGCCCGCACCCCCTGACCGTCAGCCCGCCGCGAAGGCGGGGTGGTGAGCGGTGGCGCGCATCCGCACCATCAAGCCCGAAGCCTTCGCCTCCGAGTCGTTGGCGTCGGTGTCCCTGTCCGCGGAGCGGACCTTCTTCGGCCTGCTCACCCAGGCCGACGACCACGGCCGCCTGCGCGACCAGCCCGCCGTCATCGCCGGCCTGCTGTGGTCCCTTCGCCCCGACCACGGCCCCCTCGGCGTCGAAGACGACCTCACCCAACTCGCTTCGGCCGACCTCATCTGCCGCTACGAAGGCCACGACGGCAAGCGGTACCTGCACATCATCACCTGGCACCAGCACCAGAAGATCAACCGCCCCAGCGGGGTCCGCACACCCCCCTGCCCCCACCACGACCAAGGCACGGTCAGTGCCCCGGCACGGAGCACGCAGCGAGCCCTCACTGAGGGCTCACTGAGCAATCCCCGAGGACTCACCGAACCCTCCACCGATCGCCACGAGACTTCACCGAGTCACGAAGTCGCAGGCCAGGACACGTTCGACGAGCCCTCGGTGAGGTCTCACGGAGGACTCAGTGAGCCCTCGGTGAGCCCTCACCGTCCGGATCTAGGACCTAGGATCGTGGATCTAGGATCTGTCCCTTCGGGGGGCGCAAGCGCCCCCGCGCCCACCCACACCGTCTCGGCGAAGCAGTTGGTCGGCGAGTACGTCGCCGCGTGCGCACACCGGCCGCCGCAGAAGGTCCTCGGGCACCTCGGCCGCGAGGTCCAGCACCTGCTCGCCGAAGGCATCCCGGCCACACACATCCGCACGGGACTGGACCGCCTGCGCACCAAGGGACTGAGCCCCAGCGTGCTGCCCAGCCTGGTCAACGAGGCCATGAACGCACTCCCCCGCCAGGCCAACGCCCGCCCCGTGCACCGGGCGTGGACCAACCCCACCGACGTCGAGGACGCCTACGGCGGTGACCTGTGACCACCGCCACTCGCGAACCGCGCACCGCAGGCGGGGCGGTGGACCGCCTCGCCGCGATCCTCACCGCACGCGGCATCAACCCAGCCGCCCAGACCACCGCCCCGGAGCCGGACCCGGAGCCGGTCACCGCGGTCCAGCTCGCCGACACGCGGATCCCGCCCCGCTACCAAGGCGCACTCGCTGGCCATCCGCGCGTCGCCGCCTGGGTGGAGGAGATCACCAGCCGCGGAAGGCGGGGGCCGGGCGGCGCACCCGGCATCGCTACCGGACCGTCGCTGCTGATCGCCGGGCCGACCGGCACCGGCAAGACGTACCAGGCATACGGCGCCATCCGCGCCCTGCTGACCGCCGGGGTACGGCTGCGCTGGGAAGCCACCACCGCCGCCGACCTGTACGCAGCCCAGCGCCCCCAGCACGGCAACGATCACGAGCAGCAGCTCCAGCGCCTGGCCCGCAGCCCGCTGCTGCTCCTGGACGACCTCGGCGCCGCCAAACAGTCGCAGTGGACCGAGGAACTGACCTACCGCCTGGTCAACCACCGCTACAACCATTTGCTGCCGACGCTGGTCACAACCAACCTGCCCGTCGCCGACCTGCGCGAGGCCATCGGCGACCGCACCGCCTCCCGCCTGGCCGAAATGACCGACCGCGTCATCCTCACCGGCCACGACCGCAGAAGGCACCCGACCGCGTAACGGACCCGCGCGTCCCACACCACGACGCCGCCGTCTCAGTCGACCCCACCACCCCTTCACGGCTCCGCTGACGCCTGCCCGCGGCGGAACCGACGCCCCTCCCGGAGACATCCGCATGCCAGAAACCGCCCACCCCGCCCACCGGGCCACTGTCTGGGACCGCGCCGCCATCACCGTCCTCGGCGGCGCCGGCTGCGCCCTGTCCTACGACGCCCTCCAGCAGATGGCCACCGCCATCCACATCCGACACGCCCTGACGTACCTCTTCCCCGCCGTCATCGACGGGTTCATCGCCTACGGCGTCCGCGCCCTCCTCGTCCTGCGCACCGCCCCCTTCCGCGCCCGCCTGTACATCTGGACGCTGTTCGCCACCGCCACCACCGCCAGCATCTGGGCCAACGCCCTGCACGCCGTCCGCCTCAACCAGCAGACCCATCAGCCCGGGCTCCACCTCGACGACACCACCGTCGGCATCCTGTCCACCATCGCACCACTCGCCCTCGCCGGCGCCGTCCACCTCCACATCCTCATCACCCGACACAGCACAACCACCATCCCCCACCCCCAGCAGCCCTCGCCAGCCCCCGCAAGCGGACCCGAGCAGGAGCAGGAGGCCGTCGCAGAACCTCCGCGGCAGCTCGACCCGCAGCGCGAGCCCGACCCCCAGCACGGCATGGGAGCCGAGCCCACGTCCGGCGGACCGGCACTGGTCCGCCGGATCGGCCGACCGCCCAGCGCCGAACTCGACGCTCTCGTGGACCTGGTCCGCCCGGTCTTCTCCCTGCACGAAAGTCCCACCCGGGCCATGGTCCGCGAGCACGTCCGAGCCGCCGGCCACACCCTCAGCGAGGACCGCCTCACCCACGTCATGCACGTCCTGCGCCGCGAGCGCGAACCCCACTGACCGGAAGTCTGCGCAGGTCACCGGCGGACCGGCCCAGCCTGGTCCGCCCAACCGGTCAGCCCTCACAGCGCGCGGACCAGCACACGAATGCCACACCGTCCTCACCCGCGAACCAGCCGCCGCGCCGTTTCCGAACGGCGGCTGGTCCCGAACACCAACCCCCCTGCCCCACTGCTCAGTTTCTGAACACGACGCCGTTCAGTTCCAAAACGCCCGGAGGTTCAGAAACTGAACGCCACGCACCGCCCTCTCACGTCCTTCGGCACGGGGCAGGACCGCGCCACACCCACCGACCACCCTCACAGCAACGGACCGATCACCATGGCCCATAACACCAACAGCGAACTCATCCAGCCCGTGGCACACGGTCTGCAGCCTGGCCACGAACCCGGTACGGTACGTACGGACCGCCCCGACCGCGCAGTCACGACGACCACAACCAGCCCAGCCACGAGCACAGCAAGGTATGGCGCTGGACCGTCCAATGGCCGGTCCCACGCGGACTCCTCCGCCCCGGGAGTGGCGGAGGAACTCCGGCGCCAGGGGGCACCGGAGGGACAGGCCGTCGTCGCGTCCGCCGAAGTGCCCGCCGTTGATCCGCCGAGCCTGATGCGCGCCGCCGCTGAAGCCGCCGTGCGCCGCGTCGCCCGCCGCCGCAAGCGCGACGGCACGCAGCGCACGTACCGCGTCGACGTCCGCTACAGCCAGGCCGAGCAGCGGGCCATCAAGGCCAAAGCCCGCGCCATGGGAATCGCCGGTGCGCACCTGGTCGGTGCGGTCGTCATGGCCTTCGTCGAAGGCACCCAGCCCCTGCCCGGCCGCCGTACTGAGACCGACGACCTGATCGACGAACTCGTCGCCCTGCGCACCCAGGTCGCGCGGATCGGCACCAACGTCAACCAGATCGCCCACCGCCTCAACGCCGGCGGCGATCCCTACCCCGCCGACGTCCCCCTGCTCGCCCAGGCGGAGCGCACCCTGGACTCCGTCCGCGCGGCCATCGCCGGCATCGAGACCACCGCCCACCACGCGGCCGGCCGGAAGGCGGCCTGAATGATCGCGAAGATCACCCGGGGCAAGCAGATGCGCCGCCTGCTCGCCTACCTCTACGACACCGTCCGCGCCAAGGACCACACCGACCCGCACCTGGTCGCCTCCTGGGACGGCTTCGCCCCCGACCCCGGCCGCGACCCCGATTCCAAGACCGCGATGAAGCAGCTCACCAACACCCTGGAACTGCGCCTGAACCAAGCACGCTCCAAAGACCAGCAGGTGCCCGACAAGCCGGTCTGGCAGTGCTCGGTCCGTGCCGCGCCCGAAGACCCCCTCCTCACCGACGCCCAGTGGGCCGACATCGCCCGCCGCGTCGTGGCCGCCACCGGCATCGCGCCCGACGGCGACCCGGACGGGTGCCGCTGGGTCGCCGTGCGCCACGCCGACGACCACATCCACATCGCCGCCACCACCATCCGCGGCGACCTGCGCACCGCCCGCCACTGGAACGACTACCTGCGCGCCGACAAGGAACTCGAAGCCGTCGAGCGCGACTACCACCTGCGCATCGTCATCCGCGGCGACCGCACCGCCGCCAAACGCCCCACCCGCGCCGAAACCGAAAAAGCCCACCGCACCGGCCACCACCGCACCCCACGCGAACAGCTCCGCGCCACCTTGCGCACCATCGTCGCGGTCTCCACCAGCACCGAGGAGTTCTTCCACCACCTCAACCACAGCGGCATCCCCGTGGAGGTGCTGCGCTTTCCCTCCGGCGACATCCGCGGCTATAAAGTCGCCCTCGCAGGCGACACCAACGCAGCCGGCGAGCCCATCTGGTTCTCCGGCTCCACCCTGGCCTCCGACCTGTCCTACCCGCAGATCCACGCCCGTCTCACCGCAACCCCACCCCAGCCCACCCCCGTAGCCGGCGCCCGCCGGCCCAACCCCTGGTACCAGGCCGCCGCTGCCGCCGAACGCATCCCCCACCACCTTGCCCACAGCGATGACGTCACCGCCCAGGCCCACATCACCGCCTTCGCCGAAGCCCTCGACGTCCTCCCCCTGGTGACCCCCACGTCCGTCCGCGCGCAGGTACGCCAGGCCGCTCTGGCTTTCGAACGCGCCAGCCGCTCCCGCATCAAAGCTGACCACCAGCACGCTCAAGCCCTACGAGGTGCCGTCCGCGCCATCGCCCGTCAGCCGGCCGTCACGGACGGCGCCGCACTGGCGATGTTCCTCGACGCCGCGATCCTCGCCCTCGTCGCCATTCAGTGCTGGCAGTCCGCCCGCCGCCACAACCAGCAAGTCGAAGCCGCCCGCCGCACCCTCACCCACCTACAGACCGCCTACGACCACACCGCCCCGGCGCACCTGGCAGCCCTCACCCAACGCCAGCCGCCCCAGACCGTCATGCACCACCAGGCCGCGCGGACACGCCAGGCCGTCCCCGCCTACGCCGAACGCATCCTCACCGACCCGTCCTGGCCGGCCCTCGCCACCACCCTGGCCGACGCCGAAACCGCTGGCCACGACCCCGCCCGACTCCTCCAACAAGCAGCCGACCAACGCGCCCTCACCGACGCCCGCTCCCCGGCCCAGGTACTGACCTGGCGCATCCACCGCCTCACCCAACGCCCCGCACCCAGCCCCCGAGCCAAAGCAGCTCAAGCCCGCAGCACCGTTCTCCCGGCGCGGCAGCCTCGGGTTCCCGATGGAGGCACGGCACCAGCGGCCTCGTCAGCGCAGCAGGTGGGGCCGACTCGACGGCGCCGCTGAACAGGCGCGCTCGCCACGGGGCAGCCCGCCGAGGCCCAGTGCCGACTCCTGTTCGTGCACGGCGGCTTCCATCAACGCAGCGACTTGTGGCCAGGGCACGCTGAGAGGGGAGGCTGTCCGCCAGTATCCGTGGACCTGGCGGACAGCGCCGACCAGCCCCAGACCGAAGGCGTCGCTGGAAATACTGTGAAGGACGCGGCGGGTGATGCTGCCGGCGCCTCGGGCGGAAGGGGCGATGCCGTGCGCGAGGAGCAGGGTGGCGGTGCGGAGGGCATCCAGCGTTTCGTAGGCCGCGGCGTCAGCGAGGGGACCGAAGATCAGGGTCGGCCAGGAGTCACGTGAGCGGGTCCAGGCGAGGCGTTCGAGGGAGGTGCCCAGGTCGAGGACGAGGCGGTCGGGGTGGGTGGCGTTCCAGAGGAGGACGACGTCGCCGAGGGGGAGGTCGGCGTGGTCGAAGCGCAGGGTGATGCCCTCGACTTGGCGGCGGCGCCAGATGGCGAGATTGCCGTGGAAGGAGATGTGGCGGGCGTGGAGGCTCAGGCGGGACAGGACGGTGAGGAGCTGGTCGAAGGCCGTGGCATACGCGGTCGGGTCGGGGAGCAGCTCAACGCGGGAAGCGTTGACGAAGGACGTCAGGAAACCGTCTCGGAGGGTGCCGTCAGCACCGCGTTTCGCGGTGAGCCGTACGACGGGTTGGGGGATGAACCCTTGGCGGTAGGGGATGGTGCCGCCGTCTTTGAGGACGGGGTCGAAGGCTTGGATGGCGGAGATGGTCAGTTCGGTCTCCCGGCCCCAGCGCAGGGGCAGGCAGGGGGCTCGGGGGACGCCCTGGTCGCCGAAGGCGGACTCCAGGAGCGCGAGCAGGTCCGGCCACGGGAGGGCGTGGCGGGGTGGGCGGTAGGGCGTTCCGTGGTCCAGGTGGCGGACGTCGAGGTGCGTGCCGTCAACGGTGAAGTTCCAGCGGGGGCCGAGGGTTTTGCGGAGCAGGCCCGGTATCTCGGCCGGGTCGGCGGTGGTCAGCATGACCGGCTGGCCAGGGCGTTGAAGTGGCGTTGCGGGTTGAATCGGTCCTGGCCGATGGCCTGGACCGTGGCCGGGTCGAGGTCTTCGGTGCGGCGGATCGCTTCGGCGAGTGCCTGTGCTGCCGTCTCGTCGTCGGCCTCGGCCCCGAGGACGGTGACGGCACCGGTCTCCGGGCAGAGTGCCGCTTCGGCACAAGTGCCTTCGCGCCAGGTCAGGGCCGCAACGGGTGTGCCAGCGTGTAGCGCCTCGCCGAAGACGGCCGCGCCGGCCTCCACGTAGTCGCGGGCGTAGGTGTAGACGAAGGTGCCTGCGCTGTGGATAGCCGCGGTTTTGGCGGGGCCGCCGAGTTCGCCGACCCACTCGACATGGTCGGCGGTGAGCAGCCGCTCGTGCCGCTGGACGTACTCGCGGTCGAAGACCGGACCGACCAAACGTATGCGGCGGCCGAGGAGTTGGGCGGCGCGGACGGCCAGGTGTGGGGCCTTCTCGGCGTCGATACGGCCGAGCCACACCAGATCGCTGCCCTTGACGGCGGGCGGTTCGGCTTCGTCCAGGCCGAGGTGGACGGCCAGCTCCTGGCGGGGCTGGTGCGCCGCGTACCGCTCGATCATCTCCGGCGAGTAGCAGTACAGGCGGTTCCGTTTGCCGTCGAAGGCGTCCGGTGCGTGGCGGAAGTCGGGGTTGTGCTGGAAGGTGGCGACGTCGCAGTCCAGCGTGTCCCGTATCCGGCGCCAGGCCGGCAGGGTCGGGTACTCGTGGCCGACGACCAGCAGGTCGTACCCACAAGCAGCCAGGTCGCGGGCGGCGGCCGACCCCGGCTGTAGGTCCTCCAGCCTGACCGGCCTGCGGGTCCACCGCGGGCCGAGCTCGTCGCGCCAGGCCGGCCCGAGGAGGTGGACGTCGGCGCCTGCGGCTTTCGCCCCTACGGCGACGGCCCACAGCCAGCGTTCGATCCCGCCGTAGCCGGTCGGGGGGAATGCGTAGCTGCCGGGGAAGTCGCAGACGCCGACTAACACCTATGCCTCCGAGGGTTTGCCGTCCGCCGTGATGCGGCGGAAGCCGAGGTAGGGGACGAGGGATTGCGGGAGCAGGACGGAACCGTCGGGCTGCTGGTGCTGTTCCAGGACCGCGGCCAGGGTGCGGCCGACGGGCAGGCCGGAGCCGTTGACGGTGGCGGCCGGGGTGGACTTGCCGTGTTCGTCGCGGGTGCGGATGCCGGCGCGGCGGCCCTGGAAAGTGCCGAAGTCGGAGACCGAGGAGATCTCGCGGTACGTGTTCTGGCTGGGCAGCCAGACCTCGATGTCGTAGGTGAGCTGGGCGGAGAACCCGGTGTCCCCGGCGGCGAGGGTGACGACGCGGTAGGCGAGGTCGAGTTCCTTCAGGCACGCCTCGGCGTGGCCGGTCATCTTCTCCATCTCGGCGCGGGAGTCATCGGGGGCGCAGATGCGGACCATCTCGACCTTGGAGAACTGGTGCTGGCGGATCAGCCCGCGGGTGTCACGGCCGTACGAGCCTGCTTCGGAGCGGAAGCACGGGGTCTGCGCGGTCAGGGCGATCGGCAGCTCGGTGGGCGGGATGATCTCGTCGGCGTACAGGTTCGTGAGCGGAACCTCTGCGGTGGGGATGAGGAACAGTTCGCGGTCGGCGACACCGGTGGCGAACAGGTCCTCCTCGAACTTGGGGAGCTGACCGGTGCCGGTCATGGTCTTGCGGGTGACCAGGAACGGTACGGAGTGCTCGGTGTAGCCGTGGCGGCGGGTGTGCAGGTCCAGGAAGAGGGTGACCAGGGCGCGTTCCAGGGCCGCGCCGGTGCCCCGCAGGACGCTGAAGCGGGGGCCGGAGAGCTTGGTGGCGCGGCCGAAGTCCAGGATGCCCATGGCCTCGCCGAGGTCCACGTGGTCCTTCGGCTCGAAGGAGAAGGTCGGCGGGGTGCCGACGCGGCGCTGCTCGACGGCGAAGTCCTCCGAGTCGCCGTCGGGGGCTTCGTCGGCGGGCAGGTTCGGGATGGTGAGCAGGAGCCGGGTCAGCTCCTCCTGGACCCGCTCCTGCTCGGCCTCCGCCTCGCGGATCTGCTCCTTCAGCTTGCGCGCCTGGTCCTTGAGCGCGGAGGTGTCGCCCCCAGTCCTGGCTGCCTTTTGCACCTCGGCCGCCACCGTCTTGGACTCGGCGCGCAGCTCGTCGGCGATGCGGATGCTCTGGTTGCGGCGGGACTGGAGGGACTCCACGGAGGAGAGGTCCAGGGTGTAGCCGCGACGGGCGAGGCGGCGTACCGCCTCGTCTCCCATGTCGATCAGAGCGCGTGCATCATGCATGAGGGGATCTCTCCTCGGGCGGGGTCCGTAGAGGATCGAAGGTAGCAAGGACGGGCATCCCTCCCGGGCGTGACGACCCGTCACCCCCGGTCTGTGCGTGGATCCGGTTCGCCCCGATGTCGTAGAGGAGCCGTGCGGTCAGGCGGTGCAGCCGGGCGTCTGCGATGACGAACGGCTCCAGGCACGGCGCCTCGGGGAAGAACAGGGGGACGGCCGCGCCGGGCGCCTCGGACAGAGCCCAGGTGACCAGCGACAGCACCAGGCCGTGCGTGATGATCACGCGGGGACCGGGACGTACAAGGGCGTCCCGGAGACCGGTGAGCATACGGGTGAAGGCTTCGCGCTGGGACTCCGCCGAGCCCGGCGGCCGCTTCCACGGGCCGTGCCGCCCGAGCCAGGCGGCGTAGTCGAGGAACGGTCCGCCCTCGAAGTCGCCGTAGTCGATTTCGTTGAGGCGGGAGTCGACGCGGAACGCGCGCTGCGTCGCGCCGGCCAGCAGCACAGCGGTCTGCTGGGCTCGGGGGAAGGCGCTGGTGATCCAGGTCCGCGCGCTGCTCAACGTGCCGGCGTCCCGGAGGCGGTGGCATGCGGCGACGCCTTCCTCGTTGAGCGGGAGCCGGAGGCTCGGGTCGCCGTTGACCTGGTGGCGGCTGCTGTACGAGGTGCTCGCGTGGCGGAGCAGGAAGGTCGTCATCGGCGCATGCCCCTGTCGGCGTAGGAGCACAAGGTGGTCAGCACGAAGGACATGCGGTTCAGGCGCGGATCGCCGGTCTCCTCGTAGTACAGGAGGCCGTCGAGGGCGAGGAGCAGGCACCAGGGGAGGATGCGGACCCGGGCGGTTCCGGTGCGGCGGGCGGCTTCGCTGAGCCGAGCGTCGGTGTCGAGATCGAGACGGTAATAGACGGTCCAGAAGGCCCAGTCGAAGAGGGCGTCGCCGTGCATCGGCAGCGGGTCGAGGAGAACGGGCCGGCCGTGGCGGTTGAAGGCGACGTTCTCCCGGTAGAGGTCGGCGTGCAGCACGGTCCTGCGCGCCGGGTCGTCGAATACGGCGGACAGATGCGGGGCGACGCGCGCGGCGAGGTTGCCGTAGACGGTCGTGATCCGGCGCTCGCCGATACGGAGAAGAACCTCGTCGCTGAGGTGGTCGGCGAGCAGCGGGAAGGTGCCGGGCGCCGTATCGCGGCCTATGCGGTGAGCTTGCTGGATCGCCTCGGCGACCAGAGCCGTTTCCCGCGGGGGCGGTTCGTCGCCGCCCGGGCGAGCGCCAACCATACGAAGCACCGCTGCGGACAGTTCGTCGTCCGAGGCCAGGACGACCTGCCCACCGCCGGGATGCCACAGGCGCAGGGCAGCCGTCTCACGGCTGTAGCGGTCGGGGTCGAACCAGACCTTCACCAGGACCGGGCCGACTTGGGGATCGATAGCTGTTGCGAGAGCGGAGGCGTGGCCGGCGTCGTGGTAGCCGGTGAGCCTCAGCTTCCACTTGCGGCCGGCGGCGTCGAGCAGGTCGGGGACACTGTCCAGCCAGGACTCGACCGCCGGGCCGTAGTGCGTCGTCAGGCGAGTGCGGAAGCTCGTGGGCAGGGGCGGCAGGGCGTTCAACTGAGCAGCACCCCGTCCTGCACCAGTTCCTCGGTGAGCGCAGGGAAACCGGCAAGCGTCTCCAGGACGAGGGCCTGCACCTTGTCGACCTGGGCGGTCGGTTCGGACAGCCGGACCAGAACGCGCCAGGGCTCGTCCAGCGGTTCGCCGGTCGCGCTGACCATGTGCACCTCCGCGTGGCCGCCGGTCTCCTCGTGGAGGCGGTGGGCCAGGCGCGAGGCGGCCAGGTTGTACAGCTTGCCCACGTGGTAGACGGGGTTCTTGCCGCTGGCGCCCTCCATGTTCATGGGCCGCAGCGGGGTGATGAGGCCGTTGACCCTGTTGCCCCGGCCGACCACGCCCTCGTCCCCGGACTCGATGGAGCTGCCGGTGTACGTGAAGTACAGCTCGTCCTTCTCCGGCACGTCCCGCACGTTGAGGCGGAAGTCGACGGGGGTGCCCGGCAGGCGAAGTCCCGCCAGGCGGCGGCACTCGGCGAGGATCGTCTCCTTGTTGGCGAGGTACGCGGCGCGGTCCGGCACGAGCGGGCTCTTCTGCGGCACGCACAGGACCACATCCGCGCGGTCGCCCTCGTAGTAGCCCATGACCTTCACGTCACTGCCGCACCACGGGTGGGCCTGGGTGAAGGCGCTCCTGCCGGAGAAGTCGTCGACGAGCTCGCCGACGAAGGACTCGAAGGGGCCCTTGGGTGCCCAGCCCGTGCCCATGGACGTGTCGTTGGCGATCAAAGCGCGGCGCTCGCGAAGGTCGTCCACCGAGCGCGGGGCGAACCAGCGTGTGCGCTCGGGAGCGTCCGTCTCAGCGTCGGCGTCGGTGATGACCGCGCCCGGGCTGGAGTTGCTGGTGATGTGGAAGCGGAGGTCGAGGTGGCCGGCCAGTTCCGGCAGGCGTTCGGCGAAGAAGTCGCGGACGGTGGTTTCCGCCAGCTCATCCACCGGAATGTCCGCGTCGCCGCAGGTACGGGCGGCCCTGCCGTTGATCAGTACACGCACGGGCGCGGCCATTTCGCCTGCGCCGTAGCGGACCTTGCTCGCCCCGCCCAGCAGGGCGAGCTTGTCGAAGTTGTGGTGGAGGATCGCGCCGAAGGTCTCCAGCGTGTAGCGGCTGTACGCCTGCGACAGCCGCTCGGCGAGGTGGTCGGCGAGGGTGTCCGGGTGTCCCAGGCCCTTCCGCTCCACGATCGTGGTCGCGTCCGGGTACGGCGTACCGGTCTCGATGACGATCCGGCTGCGGCCGACGTTCTTGGCTGTGCGATTCACGGTGTGCTCCTTCTGGCTTGTCGTGAAGTTGAGGCGAGGGAGCTAGCGAGGGACACCGGCGTCCCGAAGGTGAGTGATCATGCGAGCGAGGTGTCGTAGGACACTTGTCGGCTCGGAAGAGGACATCAATTCGCGCAGGTCCTCGGCGGAGATGAGGGAGAGGTCGTCGCACCGGCGGCGGTCGAGCCAGCGCAGGAGGCGCCAGACGGCGATCGGTCCGGTGACGGGGAGCTGACCGATCACGTCGAGGGGCAGCGGATGGACACGGGCGTAGACGAGATCGCGGACGATGTGGAAAACAGCGTCCACGCGGTCGCACACGGCAGGACCGCAGGCGGCGGCTTCCCAGTCGACGACACTGACTTGCTGGCGCACGGAGGACAGGAAGTGCTCCGGCTTGATGTCACCGTGCAGGTGTACGCACTCCTCGTCGTCCAGATCGGAGAGCGCCTCGCGGAGTGCGGGCCACCAAGCGGCCGACCGACAGCGTGCGGACAGCTGGTTCAGCATTGCGCCGCTGTTGGTCACGTCGCCGTTGCGCATCCGCAGCCAGCCGTCGCCAGGCCCCCCAAGTGCGGGACGGCTGCCCAGAGTGCCGGTCAGCCACAGCGTGCGCTGGACGAAGGCCCGAACACCCGTTCGCAAGTTGTCGTGCGACACCACGCCGCTCACCGTGTCGACGAGGAGCCAGCAAAGGCCGTCCATTTCACCAGCTGCCCGTACCGCCGGTGTCGGCACGCCCCAGCCGCGAGCGAGCGTGAGCGCGTGCGCCTCTCGGTTCCGCCGCTCCAGCGGATCGATCAGGCGATACACCTTGAGCACGGCCTCCCCGCCGCATGCCTGCCACATCGCGGACAACGGCTTGTCGTGGCGCAGAACCAGCGGTCCGAAACGCTCCTCCAAGCTGCTGCCAATGGCCGTCGTCATGACCACCCCAGGCAGGAGAGACGGCGACCGGCCCAGGTCGGCCAACGGCGTTTCCCGCGCCCCCGCATGGACGAAGCCAGCGAGCCGTTCTGCTGAACATGCGCGCGGGCGGTGCGGGCCAGCGCGCCGGTTCCGTGTGCGCCCGCGAGCACTGCCTCATCCGCCACGATGAAGAAGACCGTCTTGCCAAGTCCCCTGGGAACCCAGCCCCAGCCATGGGAGAAGCTCTCCACCAGGGCGAGACCGCGGCCGGACGTGGCCTCGCTCGTGGCACTGCGTACGACCGGGGGACGCAGCGAGCGATCGGTGACCTCGACCTGGAGGAACTGGCCCGTCCAGTGAGTGCGCACCCAGCACTCGCGGCCGGCGTGCGTGAGGGCGTTGGCGATGATCTCGCTGGCACACAGTTCCACATCGGCCAGGGCGGAGTCGGACAGGGGAACGTTCCAGTGCCTCGCGGTTCCGGAGATCCTGCGCCGAGCCCGGCTGACGGCCTCCGTACCGGCTTGGACGTGGAACGCGTCCGGAGCCGGGAGCTGCTGGTGGTTCATACGAAGCCTCTCCTCGGCATCGGGAGGGGGCGGCTGACACCTGACGGGGGGCAGATGCCAGCCGCCGGTCTGGTCGCCCTCTGTTGCCGCACCAGCACACCGGATAACGTGCAGAGCTCAGGAGCCCATCAAGCGGTCAACTCGGTCAACTTCCCAGCGACCAGGACTGACCGAAGCCACGGCGAGGCAGCATGAGATGGGCGCGGACGCGTACAGCGGCGCGGGGGTGAACGCCGAGTGACCCGGCGACCAGAAGGACCGAACCTCCAGCTCACCGCGTGCCTGGACGAACTGGGCTGGACCCCCAAAGTCCTCGCACGGAAGGTCAACCGGGCCTTCGGCGACGGCACCGTCGCCGAGTCCGCGCCCTACCACTGGCGCGATCACGGCAGTCTCCCCCGCTCGCCCCTGCCCACCGCCGTCGCCCACGTGCTCTCACAGGAGCTGGGCCGTACGGTGACCGTGGAGTGGCTGTGGCAGGGGCGTACGCCGCCGTCGCAGGCTCTCGTACCCGCGGACAGCGACCTCGTCCGCCCATGGACCGCCGCAGAGCTGGGAGGGATCATGGAGGACTGGATCCACAGCGGCTTACGTGACCGCCGCCACTTCCTCGCCGCCTCGGGCGCCGCCCTCCTCGCCGTCGTCTCGCACTACCTCGACGGCACAGCCGGCCGCGGCACCTACGCCGACCGCCTCGCCCGCAGCACCGCGCCCGACCCCCTCATCGAGCAGGTCGAACAGAACCTCCCCCTCCTCCAGCAACTGGACGACGAACACGGCGGCGCCCGCCATCTGTCCTACGTCGGCGCCCAGTTCCGCTCCGTCGCCCTCCTCCTCCACGAAGGCGGCCACTCCCCGTACGCCACGACCCGGCTCCTGCACGCCCTCGGCGAAGTCGGCCAGCTCGCCGGATGGATGGCCTTCGACGCCGGAGACCACGGCCTGGCCCAGCGCTACTTCGCCACCGCCCTACGGGCCGCCCACCAAGTCAACGACCGCCCGCTCGCGGCCCACATCCTGGCCGACCTCGCCTTCCAGGCCGCCAGCCGCGACCACCCCGCCGACGCCCTCACCCTCGGCGAAGCAGCAGCCCGTACCAGCCAAGGCGCCCCGGCCGGCGCCCGCGCATCCGTCCTGTCCCGGCTCGCCTACGCCTACGCCACCGCGGGCCGGACCACCGACTTCGACCGCACCCGGGAGACCGCCCGCGAACTGGTGGAGTCCTCCGCCCCGGACGGCTCCGAACCCCGCTGGATGTACTACCTCACCGGCAACCACCTCGACTGCCAAGCCGGCTACGCCCTCATACACCTCGGCCGCACCCGCCGCCGCGACGGCGCCACCGCCCAGGCCCGCCGCCTCCTGACCCGCGGCACCACCCTCCTGGCCACCGGCGCCCACACGGTGCCTCTTAACGACCCCAGCCAGCGTCGGGCCCTCTTCGAGGGCTCATGGCTCGCCCTGGGCTACACCACGCTCGGTGAGACCGAACTCGCCTGCCAGATTGCCGCCACCGCCACTGAGCGGCTCGCCACCGTACGCTCCCCACGCAGCACCGCCGTACTGGGCCAACTCGCCGACGACCTACGCCGCCGCACACGCAACCCGCACGTCCGCAGCTTCCTCCCCGAACTGGAACAGGGCCTGGCCAACCACCCGGCCGTGGCGCCCGCAGCCCGTTAGGGTCCTTGCCGTGGCCACCACCGAGCACATCACCGTCATCGGGGCCGGAGTCTCCGGCCTGACCACCGCCGTCGTCCTCGCCGAAGCCGGCCGGCGAGTGCAGGTCATCGCCGAGGACATCCCCGGCCGCACGTCACTGGCCGCGGGCGCGATGTGGGGCCCCTACCTGGTCGAGCCCAAGGACAAGGTCGACCAGTGGAGCCGGTACTCCCTGGAGGTCTTCCGCAAGCTGGCCACCGACCCGGCAACCGGCGTACGCATCACCAACGGCATCGAAGCCTCCCGCCACGCCGACGCCCCACCGGACTGGGCCACCACACTGCCCGGCTTCCAGCCCTGCAAGCCCGACAGGCTTCCACCCGGCTTCACCACGGGCTACCGCTTCGAAGTCCCCCTCATCGACATGCCCGTCTACCTCGACTACCTCCAGACCCGCCTGCTCAGCGCCGGCGCCACCCTCACCCAGGCCACCGTGACCGACCTCGACGACCCCACCCTCGGCCCCACCGTCGTCAACTGCACCGGCCTCGGCGCCCGCCACCTCGCCGCCGACACCAACCTCCACCCCATCCGCGGCCAGCACGTGGTCGTCACCAACCCCGGCATCACCGAATTCTTCTCCGAAGACACCGGCACATCCCCCGACCTGCTTTGCATCTACCCCCACAGCGACACCGTCGTCCTAGGCGGCACCGCCATCACCGACTGCGGCGACCTCGACCCGGAAGCGGCCGCAGCCATCCTGGATCGCTGCACAGCAGTCGAACCCCGCCTCGCGGCGGCGAAAGTGCTGGCCCACCGCATCGGCGCCCGCCCCACCCGTTCGAGAGTCCGCGTCGAACCCATCCACCGCCCCGACGGACGAACCACTCTCCACAACTACGGCCACGGCGGCGCCGGCGTCACCCTCTCCTGGGGCTGCGCGCGCGAGGTCGAGGCCCTCGTCAGCGGCCAGGCGTAGCCAGAAAAAGCCGATCACAAGGCGCTCTCAGAGCCGCTGCATGACCGGAAACTCCCCACCACGAATGCCGATGCTGCCAGAAACCATCCTCAACGCTGATCGGGGCGCGGTGGGTAAGAGTCGACCCGACTGGCTTCCGGACAATTTTTTTCGGCGGTTCAGATGCACGATTAAAAGCTGAAGCATTAAATGACTCGTGGCCACGCAGGTACGGGACAAGCGCATGCGTGGCGTGGGAAGGTTGCAATCTCAAGTGTCAGATCGACAGCCGGTGGGGGTAGGGTCGCTGAAATCAGTGCGCCCTGAAACTGTGGCAGTTGCCGGTACGATGCAATGTCCCGGCCCACGAACAAGTCTCCGAGCACAGCAATCAGACTGTTGACGCGTGCCGGCAGCAGAGATGACTGGTCCGCGTAGGCTTGACCGAGGGACGCGCCGATGTTGGCCGCCTTCCAGGGGTTGTCCTTCTCCTCCATGATGTCGAGCCAGCGCTCAATGGTGCCCGTGAGACGAACCGCGCCGACGAAGGATGACACCGGATCATTGGCGGACGCCGCCAGCGCGGTGAGCGCGGCCCGGTCCTCGCACAACCTCTTCTTGTGGTCGTTCTGGCTGGTGGCCATGACAGCATCCTCGTCCCAGAGGACGACGTGCGGTATGCCGAACAGGGAAAGCGTACTAGCCGCGCGATGTAGCTCAAACTTGCCGAACGCGCTCAACACGCCGACGTTGGGGCCGAGCTCTGCCAGGAGACCCCGACGGGCCAGCCATTCGAAGAACAACACGTCGCTGGGGCCTTCGACGACGATGACCCGGTCAGCGAAGAATGCGGCGGCCCGGTGCGCGTCCAGGTCATAGAGAACCCTATCCCGCTCCTCGTTGGCCGCGGTCAGACGGGCCGTCTTGAAACAGGAGCGAGAGCCCATGGCATAGGCCGAGCGGGTGTGGACGTCCGCGAGAACCCTGCTCACCAGAGCGGGAGAGGGCGACGCCACCACGATCCCGTGGAGCGATCGGTGCACCCTGGCAATCGTCTCAGGAGAGGTCTCGGCCGCTGCGAGCACGGAGGCGTTGTGGGTTGTGATCGTCACCGCCGTGTTGCCCGCAGCGACTAGTTGGTGCAGGTCGTGGGCGAGCCGTGTTACTTGGGAGGGGTGCAGGAATGCCTCGGGCTCCTCGAAAAGGATCCAGCGGAAGGTTCCCTCCTTGGCCATGGCTCGTAGCCGTGCCGCCGCTTGGATCAGCGCGGCGATCATGGCACGCTGAACGCCGGACCCCTGGGTTTCGAGCGGACGATGGGTGCCCTCCTGATGGAGCCGCAGCTCGACGAGATGACGCATGATCAGCTCGTTGGAGAGTTCACCTACGTCGACCTTCGCGGACAGGCCCCAGGGCATCAGCGCGTCGTCCAGATCGCTCTCGAGGTCGGTGATGGGCCCTTCCTGCAAGGCGTTGCTCAGCGTCCCGAGGGCGGCCCTGGCGGTCATAAGCATGGTCTCGATGTGCCGCTCAGAGAAGGCAAGCAGCAGAACGTCCCGCAAAGGCGAGGGACCAGAAAGTGATGTGTGGTCGGCCATGCTGCTGATCGCCGGGATGTGGACGCACTGACCGAGCTTGGCCGCACTGGTCCAGCCTGTCGGCTGCGGTTCGCCACCATCCTGGGGAATCAGGTAGTAGGACCCGGCAAGATGGTCGCTGCTCTTGGTGAACCAGCGCCGGATCCGGAGGAGATCGCCGTCAACGAGATCGACGCCGATCTGCTTGGCCTCAGCGGCATCAACGCTGTAGTCGATCTCCACCCAGGATTCTCCGCCAGGCTCCGCGTGCCAGGGAAGGTCTCGGACTTCGTCCCAGTCCAGAGTGCCGTAGAAAAGTAGGACGGCATCCATCAGAGTGGACTTCCCCGCGTTGTTCGGGCCGATCAGCGCGCCGAACGGACGCAGATGCAGTTCGACGTCGAGGGCACCGCGAACGTTCCGGACGGCCACGCGTAAGGGGCGCATGGAGAGACTCCTCGATGTCAGCGGGGGAGGAACGAGCTGGGAGCCCCGGAATAGGAAACGTACAGCCGGTCACGGGCGCGAGTGCACGCGACGTAGAGCACGCACCGCTCCCTCTGCAAGCTCTCAAGGTGGGCGGCTCTGTCAATTTCCAATGGAACGATCGCCCGTTCGTGCGGCACCACTTTGTCCTGGACGCCGACGACCGCGACACATTGGAACTCCAGGCCTTTCATGCTGTGCATCGTGCCGACCTGGACCCGCCCGCCGGACGGACCCGGCGGCTCGGGCTCGATGCCCGCCGAGCGAAGTGCGTCCGCCACGTCGTCGGACTTGGCGTTGACCCGGGCCGCGACGGCGATGGCACCCGGTTCAACACCGTCCGCCAGCCAGGCCCGGACTTGGGAGACTACGGCGGTGCGCTCCTCGGACCACTCGTTGAACCGCCGGACGATCGGCCGGCGGCCATGTATCGGCGACTCGTAGCCTTCCCGGCTGTCAGGCCAGCCATCGAGGTCCTCCTCGGACACGAGCCCCAGAACCCGGACGGCCCAAGTGAGGATCTCCTGGGTGGTGCGGTAGCTGACGGTGAGACGCTGTGTCCGGCCGACGATGTTGACCCCGGTGTTCCTCAGCGGTACACGGTGCTGCCAGATCCGCTGATGCGGGTCCGCAACGAGGAACAGATCGTCTTCAGCCGCGCGGACGGCCGCCCGGAGCAGCCGCCACTGCGCCGGATGTAGGTCCTGGGCTTCGTCGATGATGACGTGCTGGTAGACGGCCGGCCCATCGTCCTGTCGCAGGATTCGTGCCGCCTCATCGGCTACCTGCAGGAACGACCAACGCCCGAGGCCGCTCAGCTGAGTTCGCAACGTCTCGATGGCGGCCCAGACGGATGGTCGCTCCGTGCGGGCCAGACCCTGGCCTCGGCCAGTGCGAGTGGCGGCCAAATAGGCCTCCAGCGAGGTGATGTCCTGAGCGAGCAGAACCTGCTCCCACTCGTCTACCAGGAACTCCCCGGCGTAGTCCGGGTGCACGGTGTCGGCCAAAGTGACCAGGTCCCTCGGCGGAAGCACCACCGGTCGGGACGCCCGCCGGTCGTTGACCACCCGGGAAGCCAGCTGATCAGTGGTGATCACCTCGATCCGATCGCGATCCGCAGGGTTCTCCACGAGTTGGTCAAGCTGACGGGCCAACTCGGCGGTGAGCGGGTGGCTGTAGGTGGTCAGCAGGATCGGCGTGCCCGTGTTGTAGAGGCCGGCGAGATGCGCAGCCCGGTGCAGGGCAGTCACCGTTTTGCCAGTGCCCGCACCACCGGTGATCATCACGGAGCCGAGATAGGGATCGTGGTAGGCGATCCGGCGCTGCATCGGATGGAGGAAAATCCTCCAAAGTGCAAACGGGGGGCGCAGCAGCTTCTTAAGCTCTTCAGGCCCGCTGACTAGCGCAACCTGGTCGGGGGTCCGACCGATCGCTGCGGAGAGGTCGTCCGGTTCTACTCGGTCGGGCTTGGCGGCGTTGACGAGATGCTTGCTGACCTCTCCCCAGGTCTCCTCGGCCGACATGCCCGAGGCCAGCGCAACGAGGACGTCGTACTGGAGTGACGGCAGCATGTGCTGGAGGGCGTCCAGGTGAGCCTCCCGGGTCAGCAATCGGACGATCGGCAGTACTTGGTCGTCGATGCCGAGTGTGCGGAAGTCCGAATCGCTGACATGGTCGAAAAGCCTGGCCGGTGTAGCTTCAGCGGCCAGACGCAGCGTGCTGGTCATGTTCTGCAGTTGCGTCTCGTCGCGCACCTCCAGGACGCCAAGGACCTGGTTGACGGTGAACAGCCTCGTCGTGGCCCAAGCGATCGCGTCGTCGTGCGGCAGTACACGCAGCAGGCAGTAGAGGTCTCCGTACGTCGGCGCCAAGACGACACCGCGATAGAACTGGTTGATACGGATCGTCCTGATCCGAGGGTCTTCGGCCCGGTTGAGCTTCTCCAGATGCAACCCGGCGTGCGTGGCCTGGGCAAACTTCCCAAGCGCAGCCTGCACCGCCTTCTGTACTGGCTTCTCCAGCTTGGCGTACTCGGAGAGAAACTCCTTGGCGATCGCCAACGGCGGCACGGTCACTCCTCCGACGGGGTGGGCAACCCTCATGGTAGGTCGTTGATGATCTGTGCTGGGCAGTATCCTATGGGCTTCTGTCACCCGCCTTGACTGACGACTGGGGGCTCCGCCTGTGGCGAAGCTGACGTTGCCGCAACTGGAAGCGCATCTGTTCGGCGCAGCCGACATCCTGCGCGGCAAGATGGACGCCTCGGAGTTCAAGGAATACATCTTCGGGATGTTGTTCCTCAAGCGCTGCTCAGACCAGTTCGACACGATCCGGAACCGGGTCATTGCGAAACAAATCGAGACAGGTCGGACACAGGTGCAGGCTGAAGAGATCGCTGATAACCGGGCGTTCTACCGGGGCGGCGACTTCTTCGTGCCGACGGCGGCCCGATGGAAATACCTGGTAGGCAAGTCGGCCGAGAACGGCGTGGCGGACTTGCTGAACAAAGCGTTGGCCGCGCTGGAGACCGCCAACTCCACCGCCCTGCAAGGCGTGGTCGGGCACATCGACTTCAACCGCAAGGTCGGCAAGACGTCACTGTCGGACCAGAAACTTCGGGCGCTCATCAAGCACTTCGACCGCTATAGGCTCCGCAACGAGGACTTCGAGTTCCCGGACCTACTGGGCGCTGCGTATGAGTACCTCATCGGTGAGTTCGCCGACTCGGCGGGCAAAAAGGGTGGGGAGTTCTACACCCCGCGTGGCGTCGTCCGGATGATCGCGCGCCTGGTCGAGCCGCGCTCGGGGATGCGGGTGTACGACCCATGCGCTGGCTCCGGCGGCATGCTGATCATGTCGAAAGAGTACGTCACAGAAGCCGGTGAGGATGCTCAGGACCTGCGTCTGTACGGCCAGGAGGCCAACGGCGGCACCTGGGCCATTTCCAAGATGAACATGATCCTTCACGGGATCGTCAACGCCGACTTGGAGAACGATGACACCCTCGCCAATCCGTTGCATATCGAGCCAGACGGTTCGACGCTGACTCTATTCGACCGCGTGCTCACGAATCCTCCGTTCTCACAGAACTACGTGCGCGCCGGGATGAAGCACACCGACCGCTTCGAATACGGCTGGACTCCGGAGACCGGGAAGAAGGGCGACTGGATGTTCGCCCAGCATGTGCTCTCGGTGCTCCGGCCCGATGGCATCGGCGCAACAGTCATGCCGCATGGCGTGCTGTTCCGTGGCGGCGAGGAACAGGCGATCCGGAGGAAGGTCATCGAAACCGACCGACTGGAGGCGGTCATCGGTCTTGCCCCGAACCTGTTCTACGGCACGGGTATCCCGGCGTGCATCCTCATCCTGCGCGGCCCCGGCCCTCGCCCGGCCTCGCGCCGGGGCAAGGTTCTGTTCATCAACGCCGACCGCGAGTACCTGTCCGGCCGCGCCCAGAACTACCTCGAACCCGAACACGCCGAAAAGATCGTCGCCGCTTATCGAGCCTATCTGGCCGACCCGACATACGCCATCCCCGGGTTCGCCCGTGTGGTGTCTCTCGAGGAACTCGAAGACAACCAGTTCAACCTCAACATCCGGCGTTATGTCGACAACACCCCGCCGCCGGAGCCCCAAGACGTACGGGCTCATCTGCATGGCGGCGTTCCGAAGTCCGAGGTCCGTGAGCACGAGGCCACCTTCCAGGCGTACGGCGTGGACGTGCACTCGCTGTTCGTCGAACGAGACGCCGACTACTACGACTTCCCGGCCGATGGCTGGCAGTCGGCCGCGGACTCTATCCCGGAGCTTGCCGCACCGACTGAAGCACTAGTGCGGGACGCGTTCGATGAGTGGTGGAGTCGGCACAGCAAACGGCTGAGCGAACTGCCCGACACACACAAGGTCATGGACACCCGCGCCGAACTGCTGGAGTCCTTCGTCGCAGAGCTTGAACCTCTCGGCACGCTCGACCGCTTCCAGCTCTCTGGCGCGGTCGCCTCCTGGTGGGGCAGCGTTCAATACGACATCCGCACGCTGGCCTTCCACCAGTTCAGCGGGGTCGTTCAAGGCTGGCTTACGACGATTCAGACTGCTTTCGCGGATGACAGCGTGGCAGTATTGAACGCTCAGCGTCAGGCAGCTGCCAAGCGTAAGGCTCGAGAACATCCATTGATCCCGTACATCCTCGCCGACTATCTCAACGAGCTCGAAGAGGCCGAGAATCTACGGGCCGAACTCGATGCCAAGATTAAGGCCCTTACCACGCCCTTCGAGGACGACACTGACGAGGTCCAGGACGTCGACACTGTCATACTGAAGCGCCTGCGTGCCCAGCTCACCGCAGCTAGGTCCAAGGTCCGCAAACTGGAAGCCGTCTTCATCGATCGCCTGACCTCGGGCGTCCGCTTGATTCACGATGCCGAGACCGAACCCGATCTGGTCATGCGTATCATTAGGGCCGATCTCAGCCGCCGCCTCGACACCCGTCTCGCCACAGGGCGCAGGGCCCTGATCGACCGGTATGGAAAGTGGGCCGCTAAGTATGCGGTGACTCTTCCCGAACTCGAAGCACAGCGCGCGACTGTGGCCATCCGAGTTGATGACATGCTTCGGGAGCTCGGCTATGCCTGATCGTCATCAGCACCCATGGCCGGAAGTATGCCTACGAGAGATCGGTGAGATTAGCGCCGGGGGAACACCGTCCCGCGATGATCCCAGCCTGTGGAATGGGACAGTCCCGTGGCTAACTCCAGGAGATCTGACGAAGAACCCTCGGACTATCACCACTGATGGCGCGGAGTACATTACGAAGGCAGGTCTCAATAGGTCAGCCGCCGCGCTAATGCCACCAGGGGCACTGCTCGTCACTACGCGGGCAACTCTTGGGGCCAGGACCATCGCAGGGGTTCCCATGGCCACAAATCAGGGGTTCAAGAATATTGTCTTCAATCCTGCTTTGGCAGATTCCAGATTCTATTTTCACCTCTTCGGGCTACTCGCATCGGAGTTGGTTCGGCGCGCCTCGGGTACAACATTCCTGGAGATTTCCGGGAAAGAGTTCGGAAATATTAAAGTCCCGCGTCCACCACTTTTTGAACAACGGAAAATCGCAGAGCTTCTCGATGTGGTTGATGATAAAATTCAGGCTGTGACCCTTGAGCTTTCAAAGCTTCGGCTCCTACGCTCAGGAGCGTTGCGGCATGCTATGAGTGCTGGACTAGGACTTATTGGCTCAGTTGAAGCGTCGCGTTTCCGGGATATTGACGGAATCGCGGCCCACGGGTGGTCTGCGATTCGACTCGGCTCCTTGATTCTGCAGATCGAGGCAGGGAATAGCCCGGATCTGGAAGATCGGCCAGCTGCTAACGGTGAGTGGGGCGTCCTAAAGGTAAGCTCGGTGGGTCGTGACGGGTTCCGCCCAGCGGAGAATAAGGTGGCTCTGGAGTCAGCACTCCATCACGAGAACCTGTGTGTCCGAGCAGGTGATTTGATCATGACACGGGCTAATACTGCTGATCTTGTTGGGCTCAGCTGCGTTGTCGAAGAGACCCCATCGAACCTGATGTTGTGTGATAAGACACTCCGCTTGGTCGTCGATGACAGGAAGACATCGGCTAAATTCATTGACTTGGTGCTGGAGACTGATGAATTGCGAACTCAGATTCAGATCGCGGCAACGGGGACCAGTGCCAGCATGAAGAATATCAGTCAGGCATCTATCCAGTCTCTGGTTGTTCCATACTCGGCTACAGAGATGGAACGGATCTGCGGGCTTGATGCAGCTCATCGCAAACTAATCAGCGTTCAGCAGGCCGAGCTGCTCAAGCTTCGCAACCTTAAACAGGGGATTATGGTGGACCTGCTGACTGGGCGGGTTCGTGTGAGAAGAGACAGGTGAGACCGAAGCAGGGACATCGAATCTTCATCCAATAGCGGAATGATGATATCTGTGTGAATTTGCGGAGCTGGTTGGCCAGTTGGGGTAAAAGACTTCAAGAATCCAGAGAGTGGGCCTCTTCGGCCGGCTTGGGTGGAGCGTGGCGAGCTGGCTCGTTAGCTCTGATGCTGCCCGGCTTGTGGGAATCCGTGGCGTGTCACGGTCTCCGCAGGCGATGATTGGGGCTGCTGCTGATCGCACGCTGATGTGAAGCGAGGACGCTCATGTCTGGGCCCGAGTACACACAGGTTGAGGCTCCGCTGCTCCGGCAGTTGACGCTGATGGGGTGGGAGCACCTGCCAGGCCAGGCGGAGGGCGCCTTCAAGCCAGAGGACCCGACAGAGTCCGGGCGCGACTCGTTCGCAGACGTACTGATGGAGACGCGACTGCGTAAGGCGCTGCGTGACATCAACCCCGGGCCGGACGGGGAACCCTGGCTGGACGATGCGCGGATTAGCCAGGCGCTGAGCGAGCTGACTCGGATCACGGCCAGAGGTCTGCTGGACGCCAACGAGCTAGCGACCGAGCTGCTGATCAAGGGCGTTACCGTGCCGGGCTTGCCTGGCTGGGACGGAGGACGGGACCAGCGCGTCCACTTCATCGACTGGAAGCACTGGCAGCACAATGAGTTCGTGGTCGTGTCCCAGTTCCGTGTCGACGTGCCGGGCACGAGCGGGCTGAAGCACATTGCACCTGACGAGGTACTGCTGGTGAACGGTATCCCCCTCGTCGTGGTGGAGTGTAAGAAGCCGGACAAAGGTGACGCGATCGCCCAGGCCGTTACGCAGTTGAAGCGGTACGCCGGCCAGGGCCGCGCCAAGGTCCCCACCGGAAATCCAAAGCTCTTCCACAGCGTCCAGCTGACCGTGGCGACGTGCGGAGAGCGGGCACGTCTGGGCACGTTCACGGGCGACACCGAGCACTACACACCCTGGCGCGACCCGTACCCGCTCACTGACGCGATCATCGCGGCCCAGCTCGGGTGCGATGAGCGGTCGGTTACCGAGCAGAACCGGCTCACTGCGGTGGTACTCCACCCCGAGCGGCTCTTGCGGATTATCCACGACTACGTAACGTTCATGACCCTGGACAACGGCATCCGGATAAAGGCCGCACCGCGCTACCAGCAGTACCGCGCGGTCGAGAAGACCCTGGAACGCCTGCTGACAGGTGCCACGCGCGAAGAGGACGGTGTTCAGGATCGGCGAGGCGGAATCATTTGGCACACCCAGGGCTCCGGTAAGAGCCTCACCATGACCTTCCTCGTCCGCCGCATGCGGTCGATTCCAGAACTGTCGGCAGTCAAGGTCGTGTTGGTCACTGACCGGACCCACCTGCAGAAGCAGTTGTCCGAGACGCTCCGGCTTACTGGGGAAGAGGTCGAGGAGGCCAAGCGGGTAAAGGAGGCCAAGCGGCTCTTGGCAGCCGACGGCCCCGGCATCGTCGCCGTGATGATCCAGAAACAGCAGGACGTAGCGGCAAGGACTACCATCGGCGAACTGAGCGAGGCCGTCCCTTCACTCGGGGAACTCAACGCTGGCAGTGCGATTGTCGTCCTCATCGACGAGGCACATCGGTCCCACGGCTCCACCCTGCACATGAATTTGTTGGAGGCGCTGCCCAACTGCGCCCGGATCGGCTTCACCGGAACCCCGATCATCATGGGGAAGCAGAAGAAAACCTCCCAAATCTTCGGAAGCATCATCGATACCTACCGGCTAGCCGACGCCGAGGCGGATGGCGCGGTCGTGCGGATCTTTTACGAGGGCAACACAGTCAAGGGCGCGGTCAAAGACGGACGTGACCTCGACGAGGTCTTCGAGGACCTCTTCGCCGAGCAAAGTGACGAGGACCGCGAGGCCCTGCAGCGTCGATTCGCCACCAAGGGCGATGTGCTCGAATCGGAGGAGCTGATCACGGCCAAAGCCAGGCACGTTCTCCGGCACTACGTCACGACCGTGTTGCCCGGCGGATTCAAAGCGCAACTGGTGGCGAACAGCCGGGAGGCGACACTGCGCTACCGAGCGGCTCTGATCGCCGCGAGGGACGAACTGGTCCGCAAAGCCGAGTCGGTCCCGGCGCGGTTGCTCGATACTCCGCTTGATGAGCTGACCGCCAGACAGATCGCGCAGATCAATGCCAACCGGAATCTCGATCTGCTCCGCGCCATGGACTTCGTTCCCGTAATCTCACCAGGTACAGACGACAACGAAGAACGCTTTGCCTATTGGACCGCGCAGGAGTCGCAGGAACGCAGAGTCGACGACTTCACGAAGCCGTTTGCACCAGAAATGGGCCCAGACGACAAGCCGATCGCATTCCTGATCGTCAAGTCGATGCTGCTGACTGGCTTCGATGCACCGATCGAGCAGGTGCTCTACATCGACCGCTCACTCAAACAGGCCGAGCTGTTGCAGGCGGTGGCCCGGGTCAACCGGCCGGCCAAGGGAAAGAAGTGCGGTTATGTCGTCGACTACTTCGGTGTCGCCAATCATCTGGCCAAAGCGCTCGCGGCCTACGCCGCCGATGATGTCGATGGGGTGCTCGTCAATCTCCGCGAGGAAGTCGCCAAGCTGGATCCGATCCGCCGACGCCTCCAAGCGGTCTTCACCGACCACGGTGTGTCTCCTTCAGGGACAACCATGGAAGAGTGTGTGCTTCTGTTGGGTGACGGAGCCCGCTTCGACAGGTTCGAGGCCGACCTCAAGCGGTTCCTCACTACGATCGACGTCATTCTTCCCGAACCGACGGTGCGCCCCTTCCTGAAAGATGCCACCCTCTACGCGGAGATCGCTATGCGGGCCAAGCGCAGGTTCCGTGTTGACGGTGGCGACTTCGACCCCGCCGCGTACGGCGCGAAGGTTCGGCAACTACTCGACGATCACCTGCTGTCGCTCGGCATTGACCAGAAGCTGCCGCCGGTGTCACTGACAGCGGACGACTTCGAGGAGAAGGTGGCGGCACTGCCCGGAGCACGAACCCGCGCCTCGGAGATGGAGCACGCCCTACGGGACCATATCGAGATCAACCGGGGCAAGGACCCTCGCTTCTACAGGCTGCTTAGCCAGCGCCTCGAAGAGATCCTGCGTGAGTACGCCGAGAATTGGGAACAGCAAGCCGCGCTCCTGGCCGACTTGGTCGCCGAGCTGCGAGCCGACCGCTCCGCACCAGACGACACACTCAGCCTGGTCGAACGCGCTCTGTACGGTGTCCTGCTAGAGGAGACTGCGCATGATGGTGTGGTCGACCCGGAGACCGACGAGTTTTTGTGCGAGATCAGCACCGGCATCTACACCCTCGCCCAGCAGGTAACGCATCGGCGTGATTTCTGGCGGAGCCCGGTCGATCAGGAGGACTTCCGGCGCCAGACCGTCCAGTTGCTGATCACCAAGGATGCGGCGCCGATCGACAAGGTCGACTCGCTGGCCGACCAACTGGTGGAAGTGATTGGGCACCGGCGTGCAGAGATCCCACGCCCTTGACGTCGAGCCTGATTAGGGAGGTCTGTGGTGGATGCAAGGATGTGGCTGTGAAGGGATCAGCCTCCTTCGAGGTCCTACGAGTCGACGATCTCGACGTACAGGTGCGGGTCAGCGAGCGACGCCGACAGATCAGGCTGACCGTCGAGCGTGACTCGACTGTCAGCGTCACCGTCCCCCCAGGCATCGAGCAAGCCGAATTGGTCAAGCTGATCAGAAGCCGGCGGCGATGGCTGTACGGCAAGCTCGCAGAACGCGAGTCACTGAGCGAGGGCCGGCCGCCACGTGAGTTTGTCTCCGGGGAGGGTTTTCCCTACTTGGGGCGCAGTCACCGACTACTGGTCGTCGAAACCGGCCCGACCGACGTGCGGTTGCTGCGAGGTCGGCTGGAGATCCGAGCGGACGCTCTCCACGACGCGTCCACGGCCCTGATTGCCTGGTACACCCGCCGTGGTACAAGCTGGTTGCCCGGTCGGCTCCGGCCATGGGCCAAGCGCCTGGACGTAGCTTGCGGTGAACTCCGGGTCCGCCCTCTGGGCTATCGCTGGGGCTCGTGCTCGCTCTATGGCGATCTCAACATCCATTGGGCGACCATGCAGCTTGCCCCCGATCTGATCGACTATGTGCTCGTGCACGAGCTCGCCCATTTGCATGTGCCCGATCACAGCGAACGATTCTGGCGGACGGTTCAGCGGGTCATGTCGGACTGCGATGCCCGTCGCGACCGGCTGAGACGACTCGGGCCCGATCTCTGGCTTCCAGAAACGAAGATCGCTACATAAGCGCGGTCCGCCCTCGGCATCTCCATTCGGTTTGCGGGCGAGCTGGGCCGGTCAACCTGCACACCGCGAGGAGTGGCAGGCAGCGACCCCGGCACGGACCGCTCCGCCCCAGTCAGGGCGTCCCCGCCAGGAGATGCGTCGGGCCAGCGCCGCTGTCAGGGGCGCGAAAACGGAAGCTAGGCTGCCCACGAGGGTGACGACCCTCAGCGCCTGCACCTGGTCCTCGTCCCATCAGCGGGTCAGGGCAGCGAAGGTTGCGAGAAGGCCACCGCGCGCACCTGTCCGTGGTCAGTTCTTGGGCGCACAATCAGCTCATGTGGGGAATGCCTGGTTTTCCAATGCCCGAAGGAGCCGAGGTCGCGGGTCGCCAAGGCAACGACTACCGGATCGGCGTCAGCATGCCTGCCGATGAGGACGGATTCTTCGGGCGCCAGTGCCCGGAGTGCGGGCTGATCTTCCGCATGGACGTGGAGGACTACGAAGCCCTGCCGAACGACCTGGTTCTGTGGTGCGTCTACTGCGGCTGCCACCAGGAGCACTCCGAGTTCATGACCGCTCAGCAACGCGACCGAGCGATCCGTGCCGCTGAGGAGTTTGCCGCGCAGTTCGTCCAGCGATCACTCGACACAGCCTTCGGCCGACTCGCCAGGAGCGCGCCTCGCGGCGGCCCTGTCTCGTTCTCCTACCGGAGTCGGCCTCACTACCCCCGACCCCTGCCCGGCATCAATGAGGAGCGCTTGGCACGGGTCCGCACATGCGCCTCCTGCGACGTCAAGTACGCGGTGTTCGGCGAGCACCGCTACTGCCCGGTCTGCGGCTCGCTGTCTCCTGCGACCGTGGCCTTCGACGCCCTCCAAGCCGAAACCACGCGCCTCGACGCCCTGGACGCCTTGCCGCCAGAGACCAAAGCAGTTCTGCGTGAGCAAGGAGTCTTCAGCCGGAGTTGGGTCGACACCATCGAGAACGTAGTCGGCATCGTGGAAGCACTCGCCTCAGCCCTCTTCAGGTCCGCGGTATCCGACGCGGAGACCCGCCTGAAAGGCAAGGGCAGCATCTTCCAGCGCCTTGACGACATGGCCGACCTCTTCACTGCCGCTGGATACGCCGACCTCCGGGCGACTCTCAGCTCTTCGACATGGCAACAGCTCACCGAGACCTGGGCGATCCGTCATGTATTCACCCACAACGACGGCATCGTCGACCAGAAATACCTGTCGAAGGTGCCGAATTCCAGCCTCCGCGTTGGCCAGCGTCTCGTCATTTCCGACACCGATAGCCGCCGCGCCATCGCAGACACGACGGCCCTCTGCCACTCCATCGTCGCCCTGTTCCCCTGACCAGGACCACGCCCCGGTCCGCCCGCACCACATCCGCACAATACCCAGCGGTATGCATCGGTCTGCCACGGTCAGCCCCGGCCCGCCCCGATCCGCCTCCCAGGACGCCGCAGGCCCATGACCAGCGGGTACGCCAGAAGGGCCCCTGTGATTCCCAAGCTCAGAGCGCGGGTTCGATTCCCGTCATCCGCTCCATGCAAAAGCCCCAGCTCACGGAGTTGGGGCTTTGTCGTTGTCCAAACCAATTACGGTGCCGCGTGCCACTGGCGTGCCATTAGGCGAGGAATTCCGGCGGGCGGACACCGAATGGCCTCGGTTGACCGCTGGGGCCCGAGGCGCTCTCGTATGCCGAGACGCATTTTCGGTGAACTGCATCACATACAATCGCGTGGAATGCACCGGTTGATCCGGATATGAACCCCGGCTCGGGCACGGAAATCCGGTCCAGCGAAGTCCTGGCACCCAGCCACGGCTGGCCCGGACTGGGAGTGCCACTGCCGTGCCATAGCGAACTGGCCCTCCGACACCCTCGGCTTGCTCCTGGCGGTCCACGTTGTGGCGGCGAACGTCCAGGACCGCGACGGTGCCAATCGCCCGCTGCTGTGGACTCGCCTCGATCACCCCGGTGTCCGAAAGATATGAGCTGACCAAGGCTTCGCCGGCCGCCTGGTCGACTGGAGCCGGCAGACCCATGGCCGGGATCTGGAGATCGTCCGAAAGGAGCCCGATCAGCGCGGCTTCCGGGTCCAATCGAAGAGGTGGGCGGTGGAGCGCACATTCTCATGGCTCACTGCTCACCGCCGACTGACCCGGGATTACGAGGCCAGCCCGGCCCGATCGGAGACCATGATCCGCTGGGCGATGACCGGCATCATGGTCCGCCGGCTCACCCGCGGCCGGCCCGCCACACGCTCGGGCTCCAGGCCATTGATCCGGATGGAGCGGAACGAAGATACGGTTCGGGCGTGACCCCCGACACCGCCGACCCGAGCGGGACCTGGAACGGTGCCTCGGTGCGCTCTCGTATCGCCGCCATGGCCCGGGACGATCCTGAACTCCGCCGCTTCGGCGCCTCTCACCACGAATACCGGCTTCATCGGCCCCTATCCGAGGCGGCAATCCGCTCTTTCGAACAACTGCACGGTGTCACCCTCCCCGCGTCCTACCGGGCCTTCTTGAAGACGGTCGCTGGCGGCGGCGCGGGACCGGACTACGGACTGCTTGGTCTGGCGGAGGAAGTAGACGATGAAGAGGCCCTGCACGACCTTCGGGCCGAGTGCCTACGAGTCGGCTTCCTGGCCACCCCGTTCCCGCACACCACGGACTGGCCTGGGCCGGGTAGGGGAGGCGGCAACGACTACTCGGTTGTGGGGACGCTGATCCTCGGCGAGATCGGGTGCGGCGCCTTCTCTCGCCTCGTCATCACGGGCAGAAACGCCGGACAAGTCTGGCTCGATGACCAGTCCTGGGGTGGCCTGACCTCAGGGCCGGACTTCCACGACTGGTACACCGCATGGCTGGCATCTCAGTAGAGCTCAAACGCGGCCTCAGAAGCCGCGACCTGAATCTCGGGTGCGCCAGCTCGCCATCATCTCATACGAGGCCCCTGTAGTAAGCAAGCCTGGAGGCATCCCACTCCACGATTTCCAGGATGTCATCGAGATATCCTCTTGTCACCGAATCGTGCTTCTTCAGGAGCTCCCTATAGACCATCCAAAGACCGTCTCTGATTTTCGCAAAGCAGCGCCAGTAGTAGCCCGAATCTACCGAGTCCCCATCCTCCTCCCCCGCTGCGAACCACAGGACCGCCCATGCAGCCTCTTCCATCTGCGCCGGATTGATGCCATCGGCAAACATTGCCATGAGGACGGAACATGCAGCGGGAGCCGACTCCATCAGAATCGACTGGACAAATACATGACCGTCCAAAGAACGCAGCGCTCCGGGATTCCCGTCGATTGCGGACTCCAACAACTGGACCAGATGCTGCGCCGATTTCCCGCACCCGCATTGCATCAACCCCCAGTCCTGTCGACCGAGTTCTTTGCGCGCGAGGCTCAATTAATTCAACTCCTCAGACGATGAACAGCGAGCATGAGGGAGAGCATGAAAAACTATCCGTTTGACATGCCACTCCGGTTCTCACCATACACCGCCCGGCTCGCCCACCACCCCCGGACCAAAGTTGTCCGGCGGGTAGTCACGTTGGCAGTTGACGCAAACAGGCTTCATTACTGGGGCGTACTCCCTCGGGTCGCTTCCCTTCACCGCCTCTGCTACATAAGCAAATCCGAAACGTATCTTCGTCCAGTCCCCGCCCAGTGCACGAGCCACATTCCCTTCCGCGCAGTAGCTCGCTGCGCAGCCCGCGACGTCTGGGCCCGATGAGGCGACCGCCAGTTCACCGGTTTCGATGTGGTAACCCGAGACGTAAGCCCTGGAGGCAAGCCGCGCGACTCGGTTCTCGACCACGGCGGCCCGAGCGAGAGCATCGCCACGATCAGCTCGCTCGTCAGGCGTCCAATCGGCGGGCGCTGCTTCCTTGTGCAGATGGGCGGGCCGAGATTTCGGGCCGACAGGCCCGCGTGTCGAAGGTCCTCGCGGACTCGGTTTTTCCGTGCCCGTGCTGGGCTTGCTCGGTTCGGCGACTGCCTTGTTCTGCTTGGGGTCGTTCTCCCAGTCGTCGGCCGGGGCCGGCGTGCCGTCACCGGAGGAGTCGTCGCGGGCCTTCTCTCCCGCGGTGGGCGCCTTCGCGGCATCGCCGTCGTGCTCGGCCTGTTTCGCGGCGCCGGCGTCCGCACCGGCATCTTCGCTGTCCCGCGCGGTGGGGTCACCGTCAGGGCCCTCACCGCAGTCGCCCATCAGCGCGCCGCACGCGGTCACAACGGTCGCCGTCGCACCGCTGACACAGGCGGGGCCTAGGACCCCGAGGGACTCCGTCACACAGGTTCCGACTCCAACAGCAGCGACCGTGACGACAGCGGCCACCCCGACGTACGGCGCCGCCTTCTCCAGGGCGTGGCCGGCATGGCACCAGAAGTGGTGGCAACCGCCACCGCTCTTCTTGCCACCGCCCGAACTGCTACCGCTGGAGGTGTCGGTGTACGAAGGTCCGCTGCTGTTGGGGTTGCCGGGAGGCGGTCCGCAGTCCACGACGCAGGTGTTCACCGAGGGGTCGTTGTACCAGTCGTCGTAACCGGTGGGGTCCGATCCGCTCGCCGGGTTGTCGGCTGCGTAGCTGTAGCCGCCCATCTGGTTGGGGTCACCCGCCTGGAAGAGCGGGTCGGCGGTCAGGAAGCGACCCTGCACGGGGTCGTAGTCACGGGCACCGAGAAGGTCCAGGCCGGTGGCGACGTCGGACGGCTGGCCAAGGAAACCTCGGTTGTCGTCCGGAGCCACCCAGGAGGACGGCTGCGCACCGCGGGGGTTGCCGTACGGATCGTAGAAACGGCGGCTGACGGCCAGAGTCGAGGCATCGATCGCTGTTGTCGCCGTGCCCTGGACATTGGCGACCTGGTACGTGACGGACCCGCTGCTCGACCGGGTGATGGTTGTCCCATCGGGGCCCGTGTAGTTGCGCAGGCCGGTCCATGTCTTGGCTGCCACATTGAGGGTGATCTGCTCGGCGCCACCGAAGAGGTACAGGACCCGGGTGTTGTCGGTCGTACCGGTCGACTCGGTCTGCTCCAGGAGGTTGCCGTCGGCGTCGTACAAGTACTTGCTGCTGGTGGCGCCGGTGCCTGAGCCCGTCGTGACGCTGGCAGTGCGGCCCTCGACGTCGTAGGTGAAGGTCTGCGTCTGGCCGGCAGAGACGGCCCCGTCGGCCGCGTTGGTCCAGGTCTGGCCGCTGGCACCGCAAGCGGCCAGGGTCAACTGGGTGGCGTTGGTGGCGCTCGCCGACGGGTCGGTGAGGCACAGGGTGGGAGCCGCCACGCTGACCAGGGTGGCGGCGCTGCTGACCTTCCACTTCTGCGTGGCATCGGCGCTGCACGTGTCGATGACGACCTTGGTTCCGGCGGTGGTCGCGTTGCCGGTGGTGTCCAGGCAGAGTCCTTGGACCCGGATCGTCCCATCCGTGCCGATGGACCACTTCTGGCCGGCCGCGGTGCCACAGGTATTGATCTGCACCTTGGCTCCGGCGGTGGTGGAGGACGATGCGTCCTCCACGCACTTCTTGCCCCCTCCGCTGATGGTGAAGGCACTCACGAGCGGGCCGGTGGACGTGATCTTGCGGGTAGTGGTATCGCCCGCGTTGACGTTGGCGTGAGCCGGGTCGGTGTAGCCGGGCGTGGATGTGCTGGTACCGCTGGTCGGATTCGCGGTGGTGGTGGCGCCCGCCTGGTCGGGCAGACTCGCGCTGGTGGTGCCGTTCGTGCCGGTGTAGCTGGTGGTTTGGGTGGAGTCGGCGGCGGCGTTGCCAGTGGGGTCGTGATCGACCATGCCCGTCCGGTCGCCGAGCAGGTCGTAGCTGTAGGTCTGCCAGTAGGGCGCCGGACCGCCGACCGTTGTGGTCTTGACGGAGGAGCTCGTGGAGGTCTGGACCGAGGTGTTGTTGCATCCCCCGACAGCGCCGACCTGCGCTGTCCCCGGGTCGGTGATGCCACCGGTGTCGGTCCACGCCGCCGTCAGCCGCTGGAACGAGTCATAGGTGAAGCACTGCGTGTCGTGGGCGGTGTTGTCCTGGAGGTCATCAGCGGCAGTGAGCTGGCCGGACTGGTCATAGCGGTAGTTGACGACGTCCAGGGCGGTGGTCGACGTCTGGAGCATGTCGGACGTCTGGGTGGTGCGACCTGTGGTGGCGTCGTATTGGGCGAAAGTGGCGAGTTCCTTGCCGGTCGCCCCGTAGTTGGTCTGCAGGACCCGGCCGAACGGGTCGTGGACGGTCGCGTCCAGGTAGGAGGGGGTGTTGGAGGCGTTGATGAAGCCACCGAAGGAGTCCAGGTCGCCTTGCTGGGTGTAGCCGAAGTCCACGTCCTCGGCCGGCAGTTTGCCGTCAGCCTGGTAGTGGACGGTGGACAGCAGCCCCACGGTGGGCGTGTACGCGTTGGTGCTGGTGTAGGTCACCGTGCCGCTCGTGGGAGCGGTAGTCTGCCCGGCAGCCGCGAAGCCGTCGGATGCAGGCACGGTGAGGGTGGAGCCGAGCGGCTGGTAGGCGGTGTTGTACCCGGTCACCGCCTCGGTGTACGCCTTGCTCGTCGTTCCCGTGGCGCCGTTGACGTAGCGGGTCGAGGAGGTGAGCTGCCCCTTGGCCTTGTCCAGGGTGTCGTACGTCCAGGACGCCTGCTCCTTGGTGGTGTCCGGCGTGGCTGACCATGGTCCGCTGTACTCGGCGGTGACCCGGTTGTCCCAGTCGTAGCCGTAGGAGGTGATCTGGCCTCGCGGATCGGTGGTCTGAAGGAGGTTGCCGGCTTGGTCGTACTTGTCGAACGTGGTGGTTCCGACGTTGGGATCCGTCTGGGCGGTCGGCCTGCCGAGAAGGTCGTAGGAGTACGACCACGTGTTGCCGGCGGTGTCCTTCACCGTGTGTACCTGGCCGGCGGGATAGTAGGTGTAGCGGGTGGTGGCGTCGGCGGCCGGCACAGCACCTGCGGTGCCCTGGTGCCACAACGTGCCGCCGGCGCTGGAGACCACGGCCGCGGTGGAGTCGTTGCGTACTTGGAACGTGGCGCCGGTGGTGGTGGCAAGGCCCGTGGTCCACTTTGTCGTACCGGCGGTGGTACGGACGACGAGGTTGCCGTCCGTACCGAACTGGGCGTAGGCGCCCGGGTTCCCACTCGTACCGCTGGACCAGATGGTCGTGCCGGTTGCCAGGGCACTGAGGACCAGGTTGCCGTCAGCCTGCATCGCTAGCCGGACGCTGTCGGAGGTCAGCGAAGTGCCCGACGGAATGGTCTGACCGCCGGTGAGGGTGACGGTGGTGCCGGTGTTCTTCACCACGCTGCTGCTGACCTGCCCGAGTGCGTCGGTGAAGGTGGCAGTGGAGCGGCCTCCGACCGGCGCAGTGGTGTCGGTCTCGTCAGCACCGGGGTAACTCGTCTTGGTGGTCCACTGCTGCACCGCCTGGTGCCACAGGGTGCTGCTGACCGCGCGTCCCTCGCCGTCGTAGCCGGTGGTGGTCTCCGAGGGGACCTCGTTCTCGTTGGCCGCGTACAGCGTGGTGTCCGGGGACGAGGTGGGGTCGGAGTAGGGGGCGAACGACGCGGTCGCCCATCCGTGGGAGTCGTAGAAGGTGTCGGAGATGATCCGCCCGGAGTTGCTGTCACCGTCAGCGGTCTCCTGCGTCTGGCGGAGTTGGAGCATCCCGTCGTAGATGTCGACCGAAGTCGCGTAGGTTCCGTCCTCGCGCAGGGTTTTTGTGGTGACGGTGGACGGTGCTCCCGGCTTGGTGATCGTGTCGCCCGGGGCGGGCACGGCGCCCGGATTGATCGCGTAGGCGAACGTCAGATCGGCGCTCTGCGTGGTCTTGTCCCGGCCCGGCAGCCAGACAGCGGTCCTTCGCCCCAGAGCGTCGTAGCTGATGTCCGTGACCCGGCCGTTGGCGTCGACGTCCTCCGTCGGCAGGCCACGCAGCGGGTCGAGGGTGGAAGTCTCCTTCCACTGCTGTGGGTTGAACGTCGCAATGCCGACGGCGTTCGTGTTGCCGCCGGAGGATGACCAGGCGGGTGTGAAGTCGGTGTGGGTGTCTGCGCCGTTGACGTCGAGGGTGTCCGTGACGCGGCCGGCCCCGTCGTAGGACATCGCGGCGTTGGTCTGCCAGTTCTCCGTACTGCCGGTGAACCCGGTGGCTGTCTGCTCGGCCGTGACCTGGCCGAGGGCAGCGCTTCCGCTCTGGTCGAGGCGGCCGAAGGTACCCAGGTTCGTCAGGCTGCCGTCGCCGTCGTAGTAGACCTTCCGGTCCGACAGCAGGCTGGCGGCGCTGACGGCTGTACCGCAGGGCCCGCTGACCACGGTGGTCCGGTCGGGATAGGACAGCGCCATCGAGTTGCCGCTCGACGGAGCCGCATAGGTGGTGGTGCTGCACTTCTCCTGAGCAGGGACCGAGACGTCGCCGTGCGAGTCGGTCGCCGAGAGGCGTCCTTGGCTGTCGTACGTCGTATCCGTCTGGGTGTGCCGCCAGGTCGTCCCGTCTGAGAGAAGCGTGTAGCCGCTGCTCCGTGCGGACTTCACGCGTCGGGCGACAAGATCGGGGAGGGTCGACAGGCCCGGCTTGGACTCCCCTGGGTTGTCTGCCTGAGTCCAGTCGGTCCAGGGCGTCTGGGCGTCGGTCTGGGTGGTGGTCGAGGTGAAAGGTCCGTTGACGGTCGAAGCGACGACGTTGCCACTCGCTGCGGAGTAGGTGTCGGTCTGCAGAGCCGCGCCGGCAAGATCATCGGAGTCGGTGACGCTCTCCACGACCGACCCGCCTACCGTGGCATTGACAGAGACCGATCGGCGCGATCCATCGGCCTTGTAGTCGCCGTCCATGCCCTGGAGGTAGGTGGTGGTGGTCTGTGTCACCGGTTCGGGGGCTGCGCCGGTTCGAACGGTCACGGTACGGAAGCCGCGGAACTCGTCCCAGGTGCGGTACTGGTCGTCGGTCTGAGCGGAGTCGTCCCGGTGCCAGGCCGGACTGCCGTACGAGTAGGTCGAGACCTGCGCCTCGGAGCCGGCCGGGATCTTCTGCGCGTCGGGACTGTACTGGGAGGCGATCGTCAGGTCCGAGGACGTCACAGTGTGCACTGTGGTCTTGTTGAACCAGTCCTCGATCGGCTTCGACGCACCGGGCACGGTCCACCAGGTGGGATAACAGGAGTGCGTGTTGGAGTCCGCCACGGCAGCCGTCAGAGTGAGGCCCTCGCAGGGGTTGAGGTTGTAGTCAACAGCGACGGACGCGCCTGTATCGGTCTGGATGGAGGAGATTCGGGGATGGTAGAGGGGCGGTGCCGACGGTGAGGCGTCGTCGACCCGGTTGTCGATCTCGGTCCCTGTGAAGGAGACCTGGTTCAGCGCGATGTTGCTGTTGCCGTTGCCGTAGGTGTCTTCACCGGTGTGCTGGATGGACTGAAGCCACATGACAGCCTGGAGCGACCCGGCGTCCTTCGGGTCCACAGTGGTGCCGGTGACCGGGTCCACGGTGCCACCGGCATCGGAGTACACCTGCCCCAGCTGGTAACTGTCGACGGCCACGAGTTTGTCGGTGGAGCTGTTTTTGACATGGACCTTGGTGGTGATGCTGTCCAACCGGGTGGTGGTGAAGAACGTCGGCGAGGAGGTGATGCACACGTCGGTGGGCACCGTGGTGGAGCCTGTGGGCAGGTGTGTGCTGTCACTGGCGTCGCAGTGCAGGTCCCACGGCACGTCGGGCCAGTGTGGGGCCGTCGAATCGTTCAGATTGCCGGCCGAGCAGTCGGTGAAGCCCGACATGGTCTGGCAGCGCTGCTTGCTGCTGAAGTCCACCTGTGCGGCGGGAGTGCGGCCGGCATGTTCGTCGGCCAGCGTGTAGCCGTAAGAGATGGCGGACAGTGAACCACCCCGGGTGTAGGACACGAGCGTGCCGTCCGAGCCGGTGGGAGCTTGACCGCCGCCCAGGTCGTAGTAATTGGTCTCGGCGGCGTAGTCATAACGCTGCACGAAACCATTCGGCGAGACGATGAAGTCGAGGTTCCACCGCCAGCCCTCTGGTTTGTCACACCGAGACGCCTTGCCCTTGGACGCCTCGTAACAGGGGTCCCCGGACTGAGGATGCAGGACGGGCAGCCCCCAGGCGGCGTCGGTGGTGTCGTCGGCAGGTGTGCCGGACTGCATCGCCCCCGCGGTGCCGGCGGCAGTCGGGGCATGGTCCGCGCCGAAGTACGCCGCGGTACCGTCCGTGGTCAGGACACGGAAGTAGGTACCGTCCTCCAGACCGTTCACCGCTCCGGAAAGCTCCTGGACGACGGTGCCGTCGTCTCCCTGCAGCTTCCACGCCTTGATCTCGTCAGGTACGGACGGGTCTACCGCGGTCGGCACCAGTGTGCCCGAGTGCGAACCGAAGGACAGGGTGGCGTTGTAGCCACCCCAGCAACTGTCCCCCGACCCCTTGAGGACCTTGTTGCCATCGCTGTCCAGAAGTGTGCCGCAGCCACGGTAGGACCTCTGGACGAATCCGGGCTGGTAGTCCCACCCGTCTCCGATCCACGACGACTGGGAATTGCGAGCCGAGGTCTCGCCGTCCTGCGACTGGGAGTCGTAATCCAGGCTGACCGTGGGAGCGTCGCCACCAACAGCGGTGGGGACGTCGACCGGATACGAGTAGGTGAACGAGCCGGTCGCCGACGTCTGCCACGTCCCCGACTGACTCGGCGCGGTCGCCGTGTAGTCGCCCTGAGAACCGGAGCTGCCCGACGTCACGGCAAGCGCCGCACCCACCGCCGCAGAAGATGAGCGAGCCGCAGCCGAACCGCTCCCGGTGAGAGGCGCGGCTGCGTCGGTCCCCAAGTCCACGGTAGCCGTCAACTGCTGGGCGCCAACGCGATTGTCGAATGCCAAAGGGGTCTGCCGCTGGCAGGCGGCGAGTTGCGGCGTCGTCAGAGCGCAGGCCGGCAGGCGAACCAACTTCAGCCGCGACCCGAACCCGCCCCCATACGCCTTCGCGAGCGCGGAGTAGTCCAGGACGACCTGCACACGCGAAACCGCCGGGTCATCGCTCCCCCGGCTGACGCCGACCAGCATGCCGTCCGCCCCCGCGCGGATCGTCTGGGAGTGCGAAGCGACCTGCACCCGGACCTGTGCAGGGGACGCCGCCGATGTGTTCGCTCCGGTGGTCGACTTCACCCACACGGGAAGGCCGTCCGCCTTCGTCGGCCCGCCTGCCTTCCGGTCCACGGACACCGTGGCGCTGCCGGCCGCCGGCCACGCGGGTGACCTCACCGCGTAAGTGCGCAGCGGACTGCGCGCCTTGACACTCGCTGGAGTCGGAGTGGTGAGCGGATGGCTACCGACCGCAGGAGTGGCAGGCAGCGCCTTCGGATTCCAGACGGTGCCGGTGAAGTGGTAAGGGCCGACGTCTTCGGCTACACCCACCTGCACCAGAAGTACCAGAGCACCGACCAACGCGGTGACAAGTGTCAGTCCTCGCGTCCAGATCGGGTGCTGTACCTGCGCATACCAACGACGCCTGCCGTTCACGCCAACCCCCCCGGGTCCAGCCACCGGTGTGGTGACCGACCGGAGGCTATTGATGATGAACAGACATTTCAATAGCCTGTGCCGGCGCCGTGAAGGAAAGGTGCAAGTGGCGTGTACGCCTCAGGGAGGACATGAGCAGTTCAGAGCCACGGACCGGGCACGGCGCATCTACGGCGGAGCGTGTAGGGCGCTCCGAAAAGTGCCGCACGTCACAGCAGGACCGTGTGCGGCAGAGGGGGGAACCGTTCCATGATGCCCAGATTCATCAGAAAACCAAGGCACCGACCCCGCAGGTCACTACGAGCCTCGGCGGTCGGCGTCCCGCTGATCCTTCTCGCCGGCGCACTGACGGCACTGCCGATCAGCTCGGCCTCCGCCGACGCACCCACCGACCAGGACCCGATGGCGGCTGCTCAGGCACAGGCCGTCTCGACCGGCCAGACGGTCCCCGTAACTGATCTGACCAGCGAAATCTCGACTGTCGACGCGAACCCCGACGGGTCCTTCACCAGCACGACGGATCTGCTTCCGGTGCGCGTGCGGAAGAACGGCTCCTGGACTCCGACGGACCCGACGTTGTCCACCAACCCGGACGGCACGCTATCGCCCGCCGCGACACCCAACTCGGTCGTCCTGTCCGGCGGCGGCACCGGCCCGGTAGCCACGCTGACCCATGCCGACGGCACCAGCATGGCTTTGACCATGCCCTTCACTCTCCCCGCCCCGACACTCGACGGTGCAACAGCGATCTACCCTGCAGTGCTTCCAGGAGTGGACCTGTCGGTTTCAGTCACCGACCAGGGCGGATTCAGTGATGTGCTGATCGTCCACAACGCTACTGCGGCGGCCAATCCACAGTTGCGAAGCCTCACACTCGCTGCGGACACCCATGGACTCACCCTCCAAGACGATGGCGGAGGCGGCATGAACGCCGTCACCGCCGAGGGCACCGTTGCCTACACCAGCCCCCGTCCGCTGATGTGGGACTCGGCGACAACGCTCCCCTCAGCGGCTCGTGCGGACAGCATCACGACTGACGACACCGGAGCCCCGGCCAGCGGCGAGTCCACATCGTCCGTCTCAGGCCCCGGCATCGATGCCCACGTCGAACAGATACCGATGAGCACCTCGGACGACGGATTGACGCTCACCCCCGACGCGTCAGTGTTGACCGATCCGGCCACCCAGTACCCACTGTTCATCGACCCTTACACGAACCCGGTCTCGGGAACGGCCGGCCACTACGACGAGGTCTACTCAAGCTCCGAGTGCAACAACGCGCCGCAGTACGACAAGCCGCAGACCGACGGCGAAGGAGTCGGCTACCAGCAGTGGGGAGGGACCTGCGGCATCGGGCTGGAACGCTCGTACTACGCCGTCAACACAGGGAACCTGCACGACAGCTTCAAGGTGAGCAGCGCGAAGCTCACCATCGCCACGACGTACGGAGCCAGTCACTCCTGTAGCCAGGATCAGCCGATAACCCTGCACACCACCAATGCCATCAGCTCCAATACGGATTGGAACAGCCGACCGGGGACTCACGACACGGCCTTCCCACCGGTGGGCACCACCGTCGCGAGCGCCGCGAACCCCAAGAGCACCTGCAGCAACCACACGGCGACCTTCACCGTCACCAGCCTGATACGGACGCTCGCCAGCAATGACGGGGACGGCTACAACGCCGCTGGGACGTTCGGCGGCCAGGCGAACACCTGGACCATCGGCCTGTATGGCAACGAGTCCGAGACGTCGGGCGATCTCGACTACCTGCGGATGTCGGAGTCGCTGACCCTCACGACGACATTCGACGTCGCACCAGGTACCCCGACCGGAATGAAGACGGTGCCTCTCCCGACCGGCGCAGGTGGGCAGTGTGTGGAGACCGGCGATGGCTGGATCGGCGCCACGACGTACTCCAATGCGGGCAGCAACATCCAATTGCACTCGACCGTCACCAGTCAGATCTCCGGTGAGAAGGTAGCCGCGCACTATCACGTGTGGGACCGCACGGTCACCGACTCGGCCGGCAACGCCCTGGACAAGTCGACCCCGGCCAGCACCTACCTGGCCTCCGGCACCGATGCTGTCGAGCCCATCGGCTTCAAGCTCCTCGACGGCCACGAGTACGGCTGGGACGTCTACGCCGAGGACAACTCTACGCAGAACCTGAAGTCACCGATCAGCGAGCACTGCTGGTTCAAAGCCGACTTCACAGCCCCTCCCACCCCGACGATCGTGACTAATCCGTCCTTCCCACCGGTCGGTTCGACAGCGGCCGACCCCGTCGTGTACGCCTCACCCAGTGCGAGCACCAACTTCACGGTGAGCGGCGCGGACGCCGCTGCCGCCGACACCACGTGCACCGACACGTGTCTGAGCAGCGGAATCGACCACTTCCTGTGGAGCCTCGACTCAGCTCCCACGGCCTCGAGCGGAACGGTCGCGGACCTTGCGACTGCCGCCAAGGGGACAGCCACGGCCAGCGTGAAGATCAATGTCCCCATCCATAACTGGGGGGTGCACACGCTGTACGTCGCCGGCGTGGACGCGGCGGGCAACATCTCTACTGCTCCGGCCAGTTACACCTACACCGTGCCCTGGGACCCGGACACGAAGATCGCGCCCGGCGACATCACAGGCGACGGAGTGCCCGACCTCCTGGCGACCACGAAAACCGGAGATCTGGACCTCATCCCCGGAGACACCGACCCCGCCCAGAGCGCGGAGGGCGCTCAGGACGGGCCCGTTTCTGGCACGCCGCCAGCTATCACCGGACCCGTGACAGTGTCCACCGCGGCGGACTCCCCGGACGGCACGGGCTGGAACAACTACCTGATTGCCCACCGGGGCAACCTGCACGGCGCGGATGTCGACGACCTCTTCGCGTACGACAAGTCCAGCCACCAGATGTACGTCGTCAAGAACGACCTCGACCCGGCATCCGACACGGCCTTTCCGCTCGTGCCGTACTCGACCCTCGGTGGCTTCGTCGGCAAGCGCTCCGACGTCGTCACCAAAGATCTCTGTCAGCCGAGCACAGTTGTTCCGGACGACAGCCGCTGCCGGACCACGGACTACAACAGCACGACGTGGAATGTCAGCCAACTCATCACACCCGGCAACGTCTACAACAACAGCAGCGGGTACCCAGCCGTGATCACGGTGGAGAACAAGGAGCTATGGCTCTACCAGTCCGATGGCGGCGATCACCTCAAGGACCCCGTCCTGCTGGGTGACGGTGACTGGAGCGGTCAGACTCTGATCGCTCCCGGTAACGTCGGAAGCAACCCGGTGCTGTGGTCGCGGGACAACGCCACGGGTGCGCTCTACAGCTACCCGCTCACGATTGATCCCGACACTGGGCTACCACCGCTGTTGCACGCCGACACGCACACCGCGCTGGGCCTGACGCTGCCCCCTGGCAGTTATCCTGCCGTTGCTTCACCCGGCGACATCAACAGCGTGGCCGGCGGACCGGACGGCCTGCCCGACCTGTACGCCGTGGACACCCATGGCCGACTCCTCGAGTATCCCTGCACCCAGGGCGGACCGTCCACGCCATGCAGCTTCGGAACCGCCCAATCTCTCGGCACGGTGACGGACACCTCGAATCATTCCTGGAGCCTCGCAGAAGGTACCGGAAGCACGGTATCTGACGCCGTAAGTGGGCTAAACGCTTCACTCACCGGCTCTTACACCTGGTACGACGACACCGCGCGCGGCCAAGTGCTGAGCCTCAACGGAACAACTGGTTACGGTGCAACCAGCAGTTCCGCGGTGGACACCTCGAAGAGCTACACGGTGTCGGCTTGGGTCGAGCTGTCCTCCCTGGCTGAAAACTCCACCTTCGTCTCCCAGTCCGATGCCTCCGGTAACGCCAACGCGATGCAGCTCTACTACTCCTCCGGCAAGCAGGTGTGGGCCTTCGACCGCCGCGACGACGACAGCACAACAGGAAATGCATTCACAGCTGTCTACAGCACTATCCACGCCTCCGCAGGAAAGTGGACCCATCTCGTCGGTGTGTATGACGCGAGCGCGAAAACCCTCAGCCTCTACGTGAACGGCTCCCTCGCGGGCGCAACGGATTACGGCGGTCAGGCCTGGAACGCGGCTGGTCCACTGCAGATCGGCCGCCGCATCAGTGAGGGCACCTACGGCGAATACGCCAACGGCCGGGTCAGCGAGATCCGCACATACCCGGCCGCGCTACCGCTCGCCGACGCCGTCAACATGGGCGTCAGCCCGGAGGTGACCGGGCTGAACTGACACACTCAAACGCCGCACGACAGGGCTTCCGCCGGGGCGAGGAAACAGCCCCGGCGGAATTTTCTCGCATTGCACCCCAGGCGGTACCCATTGCGCCGGAGTGGGTATCTTCTCCTCCTTTTACAGGGCGCATGGCGGATCAACTCCCGATCTCCCGCTACACCACTTCCGCACCACGCGCGACGGTACCGAGCAGTCCGCCACGGCCACCGATGGCGGCTGCGCACTGGACGTGCCGGTATCGCACACGCCACGAACCAGCGCGCGTGCAGAGGGAGCGCCCGTGATTCCCAAGCTCAGAGCGCGGGTTCGATTCCCGTCATCCGCTCTCGGAAAGCAGCCCCACGTCGTGGGCGTAGGGCTGCTTCTTCTGCTGGAGAAAGTGCGTTACCGGACCTCCGTGCATTCGTCAGGGAAATCCTTCAGCTCGATGGTGGTGAGGCTCAATGGACGCAGGAACGGCAGCCATTGCCGGCGCGGCCATAGGTGCGTTAGGTGGATTCGGCGGTGGCGTGCTCACCGTGTTAGGGCAGGGGCGCCACCAGGATCGGCAACACCGGGCAGGACGCGAGCGGTGGCGGGATGACGCGAGACGGCAGGCGTACTACGACTGCATGACCAGGACGAAAGAGCTTTCCGCAGCCTGGTGGAAAATGTCCGACCTGCTCTGGGAGAACGGGAGCAGCCAAGCGGAGTGGCAGGCCGGATTCACCCATGCGCACGACGCGTGGACTCGATTCAGCGCTTCCGTCGCCGCTGTGACCGTGGTGGGCCCTCGTTCCGTTGCTGAACGGGCCGATGCCCTTCGGCAAGCCATGTTCGACTGGGAAATGATCGGCTTGACCTAGTACGAGGCCGTACGACACGCGGCATCGTCCGAGCGGGCGAACCGACATGACCTCCGGGTTCGCTGGGTACGGACGGCGGGGCCGCGGCCCCTGTGCCGCCGTCGGCGCGGCCCCGGCTTGTACTGTGCAGACCTGGACACCGGAAAGGAACCCGCCGTGAAGACGTTCATCATGCCCGGCACCGACATCCTCGCTCCGAACATCGTGCTCGGCCTGATGCGTATCGCCCGCAAGTCCGACGACGAGGTCCGCGAGCTCGTCCGCACCGCACGCGACGCGGGGATCGACTTCGTCGACCACGCCGACATCTACGGGGGCGAACTGCACGCGTGTGAACGCCGCTTCGCCGACGCGATGGCGCTGAGTCCGTCACAGCGCGACGAGATCACGATCCAGACCAAGGCGGGGATCGTGACGGACGGGCCGTACTACGACTTCTCCTACGAGCACATCGTCAAGTCGGTCGAGGGCTCACTCGCGGCCCTGCGCACCGACCGCATCGACATCCTGCTCCTGCACCGCCCCGACGCGCTCGTCGAGCCCGAAGAGGTGGCCCGGGCCTTCGACGCACTCGAGTCGTCGGGCAAGGTGCGCGCCTTCGGTGTGTCGAACCACACCCCGCGCCAGATCGACCTGCTCCGCAAGTTCGTACGCCAGCCCATCGTGGCCAACCAGCTCCAGCTGTCGATCACGCACGAGCCGATCATCGCGCAAGGGGTCGCCGCGAACATGCTCGATGAGCAGCAGGCGGCGACCCTGGACGGCGGCGGGATCGTCGACTACTGCCGGCTCAACGACATCACCATCCAGGCGTGGTCCCCCTTCCAGGCCGGCTTCTTCAACGGTGTCTTCCTCGGCTCGCCGGACTATCCCGAGCTCAACGCGGTCATCGACCGGCTCGCCTCCCGGTACGACGTCCCCGCCATCGCCATCGCGACTGCCTGGATCACCCGCCACCCGGCCCAGATGCAGGTCGTGCTCGGCACCACCAACCCGGAGCGCGTCGCGGGCGCCGCCCAGGGCTCCGACCTTCGGCTCACCAGGGCCGAGTGGTACGAACTGTTCCGTGCCGGGGGCCACCGCGTTCCCTGAAGCCGAAAAAGGCGGCACGCTTGTCATGACCTGGCCCTAGAATCCGGCTGCCCCGACGACGGCCTCCGCCGATCGTGCAACAGGGCGATTCCAGGGGGGAATCATGAGGAAACCAAGTGACGCCGCCATGCCGCGGCCCGACCTCCGGGCCGTAGGGCGAACGGCCATGACCGGCCGCGGCATCAGCGCGCGCGGCGTCAGCGCGCTGGCCGCGGCCCTGGCCACCGCGACGACGCTGTGGCTCGCCCCGGTGGCCACCGCGGCCTCGGCGACCGGGACGGGCAGCGCGGCACCCGCTGCCGCGGGGAACCCCGCCACTGCCCGGACCGGAACAGACGCGGCAGCCGCTCCCACTGCGAAGCCCGTGCCCGGTTCAGCGGCCGCGAAGGCCGCCCGGTCCAGTACCACGGCGACATCGAGGGCGAGGTCCAGCGCGAAGCCCGCGGTCCACTCGTCCGGAAGCGCGACCGCGAACTCCACTGCTTCGAAACGGACATGGACCAAGGCCGACGCGACGACGGCGCACACCCGAGCGGTGCGCCAGACCGCTGCCTCCGATCTGCCCGACGCCTGTTCCGGCGCCTTGGCGCCGCACACGGTCTACTCGTGCGCCGATGCGCAGGACGGGGGTGCCTCCTACACGCTCGACCTACCGCAGCGCGATGACCTGCTCTTCGTCCAGGTGATTTCCCAGGACGCGTTCGGACCGTCCGCCGTGGTCACCGCACCCGACGGCAGCGCGCTCACCTGCGACCGTCCCGACGATCCCCAGCAGCACGTCTACGGCACCCTGCGCTGCCCGACCACGCAGGCCGGCACGTACACGCTGACCGTTCCCGGCGCCGGCTTCACCGTGGCCTGGAACGCCCTGCTGTCGGACACCTCCTGCACCGCGGTGTCCACGCAGGACACCGCGCTGGGAGCGCCCGCGGTGCTGACCGGCTCGCTGGCCGCCGGCTCCCCCGGGGACTGCTACAGCCTGCCGCTGGCGGCCGGGGACGTCCTGCGCTCCCGGGTGTCGGACTGGACCGACAACGCGTGGGTCTACGACGCGGACGGCGCGCTGGTGTGCGCCAAGGACGCGGGCGCCTTCGAGATGGAGTGCGACCTCACCGGTCCCGCGCCCTACCGGGTCCAGCTCGACCAGCGCTTCGGCGAGCAGAGCGACTACACCGCCGGCTACGCGCGCCTGTCCACTCCGGCTGGCTGCCCGACCCTGCAACCGCAGGCGTACGGCACCGTCCCGGACACGTCGTCCACCTCACGCTGCCGCCTCCTGCACGTGTCGGCTGCCGGGCCCTGGGTCTTCGGCACCGCAGCCGCCTCCGACGGCGTCACCGGCGCCCTTTACCGGGCCGACGGCACCGAGGTCTGCACCGAGGACCAGAACACGGCCTGCGCCCTGACCGCGGGGGACTACACGTGGGCCCGCGACTTCCAGGACGACGGACCCGATGCCTACGGCGTGTGGTTCCGCGCCGCGGCGAGCACCGACGGCTGCGTCGCCGGCCGCGACGACGACTTCGCCTCGGGCGCCCTGACCGGCTCCTTCGCCGGCACCGGTGAGCAACTGTGCTGGACGCTGCCGACAGCGACCGGCCAGGGCCTCTACCTCCTCGACCAGCAGGAGGGCGGCGGCGCGCAGTTGGAGGAGACGGTCTTCGACGCCGCCGGCGCCCGCCAGTGCGACGACGACGCCGTCTTCCTCGTCTGCAAGCTCAACGGCACCGCGCCCTTCCACCTCGCGCTGCTGAACACCGCGACCGGCACGGACTCCGGTGCAGGCACGGGCAGTTACGTCTACACCGTGCAGCGCACCGGCGCCACGAGCGGTTGCGCCACCTGGCCGGAGTCGGACTTCGGCAGTTCCTGGGGCGCGGAGGTCTCTCTGAGCGCCAACCACCAGATGCAGTGCCTGGCGCTCCCGGCGAGTACCCATTCCCCGGCCGAGATGTTCGACTACACCAACGCCAGCGGCCGGCTGAACGCCTCCTACCAGGTCTACGACCAAGCGGGCGAGAAGGTCTGTGCCACTGCGGGCAGTTCCCTGACCACCTGCCGCTTCACCGCCGGCACCGCCTACCAGGTGCTGCTGGTCGGTACCGGCTACGACGACACGTACGACCTGGTCCGGCGGGACATCTCCGCCACCGCGTCCTGCAAGGCGCCCGCCTCCCTCGCCGTCGGCGGCGCCGCCACCGCCTACGCGTTCGGCTCCGCCCTGGACAGCGGCTGCCTGCGGGTGTCCGCCGCCGCCGACGACAAGCTGTGGTTGTCGGCCCGCACCCCGAACCCGGAGTACGAGACGGGCGCCGACCTCTTCGTCGCGGACGACACCGGGAAGGTCGTCTGCTGGCAGCAGGGCACCGCGTGCCGCGTCACCGGCTCGACGTCCTATGTCGTCGGCGTCGTCGCCGCGGGTTACGACGGTGATCCCATCCAGACGCGGGTGGACACCTGGAAGGTCGGCACGGCGGCGGGCTGGGCGCCGCAGTGCACCGCCAACCCGCTTCCGGTGGACGGCTTCCCCGTCCGCAGCGGCACCTTCACGGACTCCGCGTCCGGCTACTGCGCGGTGATGGACCTCAAGCCCTCGCAGAGCTTCGACATCTACGGCACCGACAGTGACACCGACTACGAGCCGTCGGTGACCCTGCTCGGCACCACGGGTTTCGCGGGCACCTCGTACAACCCCGCCTACCAGTGCGTGGAGTCCGATCCGGGCTTCACGGCCTCCTGCCTGACCTCGTCGTCCGCGGTGGCCGGCCAGTACCTGCTGGTGGTCTCGGCCGGCCACACCACCAGCCCGGTCGAGTACTCCATCCAAGGCGTGTGCAAGCAGGGCTGCACCGCCCCGCCCGCTCCTGCCGACGTCACGTCGCTGAGCCCGGCCGCCGGACCGGCCGGCACGGCCACCCAGGTCGTCGTGCACGGCTCGCACCTGACCCTGGGAACACAGGTGGGGCTGGCGAGGAACGGCAGCCCGGCGTCGTACGACCCGATGAGCGCCCCGGTGTCGGTCAGTGCCGACGGCACAGCGCTGACGGTATTGCTCTATCCCGGGTCGGTCGATCCGGGCCCGTATGACGTCGTCGTCGGCCAACCCGGGTATACCGCCGGCACGAAGTCGCCCGGCTATCTGCCTGACGGCTTCACCGTCACCGCGGCGCCCGCGGCGACGCACAGCAGGCTCGTGCCGATCGCACCCACCCGCTTCCTGGACACCCGCGAAGGAACCGGAGCCCCGAAGGCCCGGGTCGCAGGCGGCGGCACCGTACGACTGACGGTCGCCGACGCGCACGGTGTCCCGGCCACAGGCGTCACAGCCGTGACCATGAACGTCACCGCGGTGCAGCCGACCGCGAACGGCCACCTCATCGTCTACCCCGACGGGCAGCCCCAGCCGTCGGTCTCCAACCTCAACTACCGGACCGGCCACACCATCGCCAACCTCGTCACCGTCCCCGTGCACAACGGCGTCGTCGACCTCTACAACAGCGGGGGAACGATCGACCTCATCGCCGACGTCACCGGCTACTTCTCCAGCGCGGGCTCCACCTTCACACCGGTCGACCCAGTACGCCTGCTGGACACCCGCAGCGGGCTCGGTGCCCGCACCGGCCAGGTCGGTCCCGGCGCGACAGTGAGCTTCCGGGTGGGCGGGGTCGGTGGTGTACCGATCGCCGACCTGACCGCGGTGACCCTCAATGTCACGGTCACAGCCCCCACCGCCGGCAGCTACCTCACCGTCTACCCGCACGGCACGTCGCTGCCTGGCGTGTCGAACCTGAACTACCCGGCGAGCACGACCATCGCCAACCAGGTGGTGGTGCCCGTGGTCGACGGCAGGGTCTCCCTGACGAACCACACAGGTGACGTCCAGGTCATCGCGGACCTCGACGGCTACTACAGCGCCGAATCGGCGTAGCCGGTCGACGGCTGCGGCGCACCGCACACAACGCCGGTTGCCCGGCCCCCGCGCGGGGGCCGGGCAACCGGCGTCCGTGCGTATGAGGTACCGGAGCTGCTCCCGGCGCCGACCAGGACGCCGCCCCGCGCAGGAGACGGATGCCCCCTGTACCCACGGCCCCGCGGGAAACGGCGCTGGTCAGCAACCAGATTGCGGCGCGCTCGCGTCAGCGGCGGGCCGCCCCGTCGGCGGCCTGGGGAGTCCTAGGCCGTTTCGTTCGGATCATCTGATCGTTGTTCTGGGTGTGCCGTTAAGCGACGCGCAGTGGGCGCGGATCGAGCCGTTGTTGCCGGACCGGACGCCCAGGCGGGGCGGGCGGTGGCGGGATCACCGTGAGGTGATCGATGCGATCGCCTGGAAGTTCCAGACCGGATCGCAGTGGGTCCATCTGCCGGAGAAGTACGGGAACTGGCGAGGGGTCTACAACCGGTTGCGGATGTGGGCAGTCGATGGCACCTGGGAGCGGGTCTTCACTGCGTTGATGGCCCAGGCCGACGCCGATGAGGACCTGACCTGGGCCGTCTCGGTCGACTCCACGATCGTGCGCGCGCATCAGCACGCCGCCGGGGCCCGCAAAAAAGGGCCCCGGCTGGCGAGCCGCACGACCATGCCATCGGACGGTCCCGCGGAGGACTGACCACCAAGGTCCACCTCGCAGCCGACGACAGGTGCAGGCCGATGGCCTTCGTCCTCACCGCCGGACAGTCCGGCGACGCACCTGCCTTCCCCGACGTGATGGCCGCCCTGCGCGTTCCCCGTCCACGAGGACGACCCCGCACCAGACCGGACGTGGTCCTGGCTGACAAGGCATACTCCTCACGCGCTATCCGCGAGCACCTGCGCCGACGCGGCATCCGTGCGGTCATCCCTGTCCCGGCTGACCAGCGCGGACACCGACTACGCCGAGGCCACCGGGGCGGCAGGCCACCCGCCTTCGACCGCGAGGCATACACGCAACGCAACACCGTCGAACGCTGTATCAACCGAATCAAGCAGTGGCGTGGTC
>NZ_JBYIRL010000024.1:0-139364 GCF_057708125.1 Actinacidiphila sp. bgisy145 | reverse complement strand
CCCCCCCCCCCCCCCCCCCCCCCCCCCCCCCAGGCCCCAACCCGCGTGGCGAGGTGTTCAGTTCGCGGGCGCGCGGCACGGTCCGGCGGGCGGGCGCCAGCGGCCATGGCGCAAGGGATCAGGCCGGACCGACCAGTTGGGCGACGCGCGCCGCGTCTCCCCATGACAACGTGAAACCCGCGCCCCCGTGCCCGTAGCAGGCGAACACCGGCCGGTCGTACCCGGCCACGGATTCAAGGCGCACGCTCGAACGGGCCGGGCGAAGGCCCACCGCACGCGAGAGCACCCGCTGGCCGACCAGGGCGGGGACGAGCCGCTCCACCCGGCGCAAGATCGCCTGCTCCGTCTGCGAGTCGACCTGCTCATCCCATGAACCCGGTTCTCCCGTACCGCCGCACACCACGTCGTGGTCACGCGGTACGACGTACGTCAGGCCCTCGGGGTTGTCGTCGTCGGTGACCCACTCGGTAAGCCCCGGGTTGGCCAGGCGGACCACTTGGCCGCGGATGGGGTACGTCTGGTCGTCGTCGCCCAGGAGCGCGGCCGAGCGCATCCCGGCGGCCACCACAAGGGCATCGGGCTGCTCCTGATCGAGCACCCGCCGCAGGGACCGGACCTCGGCGGTGCGCACCGGCACGCCCAGGTCCAGCACCGCGCTGTGCAGCCAGCGCAGGTAGACGTCGGTCAGAGCAAGCGGCACGGTGCAGCGCACGCCCGAGACCCCGGCATCGGTGACTACGCCAGTGGGCAGTTGGGAGGCGTCGAGCCACTGGTACCTGGGCACGGCACGCGTCCATGACGTGTCCGCATCGGCATCGCGCACCAGTACCGTCCCGGGGCGCATGCGTACTCCCGTGCCGGGCCGGGACGCCAACTGCTTCAGCCGCTGGTAGGTCGCCCGAGCCGAGTCCAGCACCGGCGCGGAGGCGTGTACGTCGTGCGGGAACCAGATCGCCGCCGCCACGCCCGACACGCTCGCCCACGCTTCCTGCGCGGCCAGCACCTGCACGCGGTGGCCGGCCACCGCCAGTTCGTGGGCGATGCACAGCCCGATGACTCCGGCGCCGACCACGGTGATCTCAGCCACGGGGCCCATCGTAGCGACGGCGCCGCGTGGTCCGCTGCGGACGGTCCGCACCCCATCGACTAGATAGAACGTTCGGTCTTGACTCGCACGCGGGGGAGCGCTTCTAATGGCACCACCGAACGTTCTGAACGTCCGCCCTCGTTGGGCGGGTCCGGGTCCACCGGACTGTCGCAGGACGGGTGTGCCGCTCCCACCTTCGCCGAGTTCTCCAGCACAGAGGTGCCCTGCCATGACGAAACGCCCTCAGCTCGACCGTCTGACGGACGCCCTGCGGCGGGCCATCCCCGCAGGCCAGGTACTGACCACCGGGCCGCAGTACGACGCCGGCCGGCACGTCTGGAACGGCGCGGTGTCCGCTCGTCCCGGCGTGATCGTCCGGAGCGCCGACACGGCCGAGGTAGCGACCGCCGTACGGGCCGCACGCGCGTTCGGAGTGCCTCTCACGGTGCGGGGCGGCGGCCACGACTGGGCCGGGAGGGCACTGAGCGACGGCGGCCTGACCATCGACCTCTCCGGTCTGCGCCGGGTGACGGTCGATCCGGGGACGAGGGTCGCCGAGGTGGCGGGAGGGGCTACCGCCGCCGACCTCGTCGCCGCCGCCCAGCCCTTCGGCCTGACGGCGGCGACGGGCACCGCCGGTTCGGTCGGCATGGCGGGCCTGACCCTCGGTGGCGGTTACGGGCCGCTCAGCGGCCGTTTCGGACTCGCCCTGGACAACCTGCTGTCCGCGGAAGTGGTGCTCTCCGACGGGTCGGTCGTCACGGCCGAGGCCGAACGGGAGCCGGAGCTGTTCTGGGCCCTGCGCGGCGGTGGCGGGAACTTCGGCGCCGTCACCTCCATGCGGGTGCGTCTGCACGCCGTGCCGACGCTGCTGTCCGGCATGGTGCTGTACCCCTGGGAGCAGGCCGGGTCCGTCCTGGCCGGCCTGGCGGACGTGTTGGACGGGAGCCCGGACGAGCTGACCGTGCAGTCCGGTGTCCTGCCCGGCCCCGACGGCAAGCCCGTGGTGTTCCTCTCGCCGACCTGGAGCGGCGACGACGTCAAGGCGGGAGAGCGCGAGCTGGCACGGTTGTCCCGACTGGGCACACCCGCCCTCTCCCAGATCGCCCCCGCCACCATGCCCGCGATGCTCGCGGCCATCGACGCGCAGTTCCCCTTCGGCCGGCACGTCGAGATCCGCACACGTTCCGTTCGCTCCCTGACCTCGGGAGTACGGGACATGCTGAGCCGAGCGGGTTCCACCCTGACCTCGCCGTATTCGGCCGTGTCCGTGCACAGCCTGCACGGTGCCGCGACCCGGGTACCCGTCGGGGACACGGCGTTCGGCAACCGCGACGCGCACCTCATGATCGAGATCATCGCCCAGTGGGAGCCCGGCGACCCCGGTGCGGCGGCCCACCGTGACTGGGCCGACGGCCTGGCGGATGCGCTGGAGCCCGAGGCGCTGCCGGGCGGCTACCCCAACCTCCTCGGTCCGGACGCGGTCGGACAGATCGCACACGCCTACGGCCCCCACAACGAGCGGCTGCTCACCGCCAAGCACCGGTACGACCCCTACGCCGTCTTCAAGGCCACCCCTCTGCCCGACCCGTCCCGGACCCGGTGACGGCCCTTGCGGCCGACGGCCCGCGTCCCGCCTTCCCGCGCACACGCGCTGCGGACAACCCAGCCCAGGCGGGCAACCCCGCGCGGCGGGCAACTCCGCTTCCGCGCGGCCCGTTTCCCGCTTCCACCGACGACGGAGACAGACCGTTGAACCTGCGCGACCACATGATCCGCTACGCGCCGATCACCTGCTTTCTGGGAGCCGCGACTGTGCTGACCGTTCCTCAGGCCATGGCGGCGGGCGGCCCCGCGAACGCCGAATCCGTCAGCGGCACGGTGGGCACGGCCAAGCCGCTCGGCGCGCTGGGTCCGCTGACGCATCTCGTCATCCAGCGCATTCTCGTGAGCGATGACGTGGCGGCGTCGAAGTTCGGCACCGGCTCACCCGTCGAGGACCCGGTACGCGAGGCACAGGTGTTGGAGCAGGTCCGCACCCGGGCTGAGGCTTCGGGGGTGGACCCGGAGACGGCGGTGGCGTTCTTCCAGGACCAGATCACCGCGAGCAAGGTCGTACAGCAGGGCCTGTTCGCCCGCTGGACCGCACACCCGCGGGAAGCGCCCACGACGCCTCCCGACCTCGGACCGACGCGCGAGCGCCTCGACCAGCTGACCACGGCCCTGCTCCAGGAGCTCAAGGACACGGAGCACTTGCGCGACGAACTCGTGACCTGCACGGTGCAGTTGGCCGTGGCCACCGGGTCGGGGACCGCGCTCGAGGGCCTGGACACGCTCCATCGCCAGGCCCTGGCCGTCGCGACAGGCTCCGTGTGCCGCCACGGCCAGTGACCGGACACCGCGGCATCCGGCCCGTGCGCGGCGCCGAGGCGAAGCGTGCGCGCGAACGGGGCGATCAGCGGGCGAGGCGGGGGAGGAGTGCCTCGGCGTTGATGCGGTCGATGGCTTCGGCCTGGCCCGGGGTGTGGTCGGGATAGGTCTCGAGGAAGTGGTTGTAGTAGGTGCCGGCCTCCTGTGGGGCGAAGGGCCAGTCGCTGCCGTAGAGGACGTGGCCGGGTTCGGCGAAGGCGAGCAGGGCCGGCAGGGCGGAGGGGCTCGCGGACAGGGCGGTGTCGAAGTAGAACCGCTTCAGGTCGCGCAGGATGTCGTCCGCCTTGCGGTCCCGGTCCACGACGGTGGAGGTGAGGCCGGAGAAGCGGTAGGCGGCGTACGGCAGGAAGCCGCCGCCGTGGGAGAGAATGACCCGCACGTCGCGGTACCGGTCCATGACGCCGTTCAGCACCATGTTCAGGGCGGTGCGGGTGGTGTCGAAGACGTAGTCCGCGAGCGGGGCGGGAGTGCCGGGCAGCAGTGTCATCGGCGGCTGCGCCGGGTGGACGAAGACGTTCGCGGCGCGGCGGTCCAGCTCGGCCCACAGGGGCTCGAAGTCCGGGTCGCCGAGGTACTTGCCGTGGGCGTTGGACATCAGGACCACGCCGTCTGCGCCGAGGACGTCGAGGGCGTGGACGGCCTCGGCGACGGCAGCGTCGACGTCGGGCAGCGGGATGCTGGCGAAGTGGCCGAACCGGTCCGGGTCGTCCTTGACGACCTCGGCGCCGTACTCGTTGACGGCGCGGGCCAGATCGCGGGCGGCCGCGTCGTCGCCGAGGTGGACGCCGGGCGAGGTGACGGACATGACGCCGGTGGCGATGCCCTGCTGGTCCATCATCGCGATCGCGCTCCGCGGGCTCCAGGCGGGAATGGCCCAGCCGCCGGAGTCCAGGCCGCGCGCGGCCAGGGTGTCGGCCCAGACCGGCGGGACGATGTGCTGGTGGACATCGATGCGTGCGGGGAAGTCCATGACCGCGAGCCTCCTAAAAATTAGCTTGCTAATTAATTCATTGAGTAAGCTAACAGCCATGCGGGAGTCGAGCAAGCACGAAGAGGCGGACCTCCAGGACCCGGCCGGGGACGAGGCGGGCGTGCCGGAGCTGGCACAGGCCGCCGACCGGCTGTTCTATGCCATGCGCCGCTCTCGGGCGGCCACCATGGGCCGCTCCGGGGCAAGGCTCTCCATGGCGCAGCTCGCCCTGCTGGAACCCCTCGCCTCGGACGCTGGGAGCGAGGGCCTGCCGGTCGGCAGGCTCGCCGTCACCGCCGAGGTCAGCGTCCCCACCGCCACCCGCATGCTCAAGCAGCTCGAAGCGGTGGGCGTGGTCACGCGGCAGCGCTCCCCGCACGACGAGCGGCAGGTCCTCATCCGCCTCACCGAGGACGGCGCCGACCGGCTCGCGGCGATGCGGGCGGAACTGCGGGCGCGCCAGTCCAAGGCGCTGGCGCACTTCACACCGCGGGAACGCCGCGAACTCGCCGCGCAGCTCGACCGCCTCGCCGGCGTCATCGGCGACACCGTCCCCCGGCCGGCCGAAGGGGAGTCCGCGCGGCGCTGATCCTTTTCCCGCGGGTGGGTCAGCGGGTGCGTTCGCAGTGGCGGCGTGCTTTTGCGCGGTTGCCGCAGACGGCCATCGAGCACCAGCGGGCGCGGTTGGCACGGCTGCGGTCGAGCCGGAACAACTTCGTTGCTCCCGCGCCCAGCGTCTGCCTCCGGCCGGGGTGCCGAGCGCGTCCTGTTCGTACGTCGGCGCCGCCGTCGAACGACTGCGCACACCGCGTAGGCGCCCCGGCTGCCGGGCGCTGGCCGTAGGGGGCCGGTTCGGTGGTCAGGGCAGATAGGTGTTCGTCCAGTCGCCGGCGGCGACCTCCGCCGTTTGCGGTAGCGCGCCGAGGGAGTTGATGAACGTCAGCGCGGTACGCCAGCCCGCCGGCGTCATCGTGGCCCGGGCCGGCCAGTCCACCAGCCGCAGACTCGACGAGAGCACCCCCGCCGGGACCCCCGGCAGCGCCTTCCGCGCCACGGCCTGCACCGCGGGCGAGTCGAGATGGGCGTTCATGGACGCCGTCGCCTGCTGCACCGCGGTGGCGAACTTCCGTGCGGTGGCGGCGTGCTGGCCGAGATAGCTGCTGCGTGCCACCACCACCTCGCTGTAGCCGGTGCGCGCGTTGGACCAGACCGGCACCTTCGTCGCGTCCGCGACGACCACACCGTCGCCCTCCGCCTGGATCTGGAGCGGCGCCGGCTCGGAGGTGGTGAACCAGTCGATCTGGTGGCTCTTCAGCGCGGCCTTGTCCGCGGCCGGGGTCGGCAGCGAGACCCACTTCACCCCGTCCGGGGCGACTCCGTACGCCTTGAGGAACAGCCCGGCCTCGGCCTTGGTGTTGCTGGAACTGGCGCCACCGGTCGACCCGGCCAGCGCCTTCGCGACCTGCGCGGCCGGGGTGGCGGCGGTCAGGCCGTGCGCCTTGGCGAACGAGGTTCCCACGATCAGCCCCAGCGGATTGCCGACGCCGTCGGCGGCGATCGCCTTCACCGGGACGTGCTGGGCGACGGCCGAGGCGAAGTCGGTGGGGCTGTCGTTGAGGAACTGCACCGAGCCCGACTCCAGCGCGGATATGCCCGTCGCGGCCGTCAGCGTCACGAACTTGACCTTCAGGCCCTGCCGGGCGAAGTAGCCGTTCGCCTCGGCCAGCCGAATCGGCAGCTCGAAGATGTTGCTGCCGACGCCCACCGTGACGGTGCTGCCCGAGCCGGCGTTCCCGCCGCCGCAGGCGCTCAGCAGCCCCGCGGCCAGCACGGCGGCGGTGCACACGGCCCCCGCGCGCATCCGCCCGGGCCGCCGCCACCTGCCCGGCGCGCGCCGGCGCCGGCCGTCCGGGGCGTGCGCGTCGTGCGGTGTGTACGGGATGAGGTGTCGCAACATCGGAACTCCTGTCACCGTGCCTGCGGGTGGAAAGGACGCGCCTCCGGGGGAGGGGCGGGTGAGCGGTGGGGTCGGATCAGTGTGAGATCGGGACGGTGCCGCAGCGCGGCCCGCCCTCGGCGCGCGGGAAGGCGTTCAGTGAGCCGCTTCGGGCTGTGCCCGGGAGGGGTGCCGGCCGGTGGTGAGGGGTTGGCAGCGCCGTGGGTGGCGAGCTGGTGCGGTGGGGGTGTCCTGTGACGTGGGAGGTGTGCGCCGGCGGCGGGGTGGTGGCTGGGGGCTGCTGTGGTTGGTGCGCGGGGTGCTGGTCGGTGGTGCAGCGGGGGTCGGGGTCAGGGGGTCGCTTCGGCTGGGCGGCGGGCTGCTGCGTCGTGCGGGTTGAGCTTGGCGGCGTGTGCTGCGGCGTGGACGGTGTTGGCCAGCAGCATGGCGATCGTCATCGGGCCGACGCCGCCGGGGACGGGGGTGATGCGGCCGGCGACGCCGCCGAGTTCGGCGGTACGGGCGTCACCGCGCAGGCCCTCGGGGGTGCGGTGGATGCCGACATCGATGACGGTGGCGCCCGGGGTGATGTGCTCGGGGCCGATCAGACCCTGCACCCCGGCGGCCACCACCACGATGTCCGCGGCACGGGTCGCGGCCGGCAGGTCCGCGGTGGCGGCGTGTGCCACGGTGACCGTGGCCCCGCGGTGCAGCAGCAGCTGCGCCAGCGGGCGGCCGACCAGCTCGCCCCAGCCGACGACGGCGACGCACGCGCCGGCCAGTTCGATCCCCTCGGCGTCGAGCAGCGCGACGATCCCGCTCGGGGTGCAAGGGCGCAGCCCGGGCACCCCGCGGGCGAGCCGGCCGGCGCTGCCGGTGGTGAGGCCGTCGACGTCCTTGGCGACCGGGATGCGGTCGATCAGGTCGGCCGCCGACAGGTGGGGCGGCAGCGGGAGTTGGAGGAGGATGCCGGAGGCCGCCGGGTCCGCGGCGAAACCGTCGACCACCGCGGCTACCTCTTCCCGGGTGGCGGTGGCCGGCAGGTGGCGGTGCAGGTCGCGGATGCCCGCCGCCCGTACGGCGCGGCGCTTCGCGGCGACGTACACCGCGCTGGCCGGGTCGTCGCCGACGAGGATCGTGGCCAGGCCGGGGACGGTCCCGGCGGCGGCCAGCCGGGCCGCGTCCGCGGCGACCCGGGCCCGGACGGCGCGGGCGGTCCTGGTGCCGTCGATGGTGAGGGTCATGGGCGAACCCGCTTTCTGCCGGCGGCCGTTGCGCGGCACCCCGGCGCAGGGCGGTCAGGTGAAGACGATGGTGTGGTTGCCGTCGCGGACCACCCGGTCCTCGGCGTGCCAGAGCACCGCGCGGGAGAGCACGGCCCGCTCCACGTCGGCGCCGCGGCGGGCGAGGTCGGCGGCGGTGTCGGCGTGGGTGACGCGCACCACGTCCTGCTCGATGATCGGCCCCTCGTCCAGTTCGGGCGTCACGTAGTGGGCGGTGGCGCCGACGAGCTTCACCCCGCGCTCCTTGGCCCGGGCGTACGGCCCGGCGCCGATGAAGGCGGGCAGGAAGGAGTGGTGGATGTTGATGATCGGCACCCCCAGCCGCTCGATGACGTCCGCGGACAGGATCTGCATGTAGCGGGCGAGGACCACGAAGTCGACGTTGCCCTTCAGCAGCCGCACATGCTCGGCCTCGGCGGCGGACTTGTCGGGCCCGGCGGAGGGCACGTGGAAGAAGGGGATGCCGAAGTTCCGCACCTCCTCGGCGAGGTCGGGGTGGTTGGAGACCACCATGGGGATGCTGACGGGCAGTTGGCCCTGCCGGTGCCGCCACAGCAGGTCCAGCAGGCAGTGGTCGGACTTGGACGCGAAGACCGCCATCCGCTGGGGCACGGACAGGTCGCGCAGGGTGTAGCCGAGGCCGTAGCGGCGGGCCAGGGCGTCCAGGGCGGTGCGCAGGCCCGGCAGCGCGGCCCGCAGGCCGGCCGCCGTGAACACCGCGCGCTGGAAGAAGGTGCCCTGCCCGGACCCGTCGGAGTACTGGTCGAGGGCCACGATGTTCGCGCCGCGCTCGCTGAGCAGCGAGGTGACGGCGGCCACGATGCCCGGGGCGTCGGCGCCCTTGACGATCAGGACGGCCGGGTGGCCCGCGGGGGCCGGGTCGCCCGGTGCTGCCTGCTCGGCTTTCTTCGTCGGTGCGGCGGCGGTCATACGCCGGCCTCCTTCGCGAAGTCGGCGACCCAGCGGGCGGTCGCCCCCAGCCCGCCGAACGTGTAGAAGTGGATCGTGACGTCGCCGTGCCGCGCCGGCTCGTACCCCTCGGCGAGGGCCCGCAGGAAGCGGTCCGGCCCCGCGGTGCCCATCAGGTGGGTGAGCGACAGCCCGTACTTGCGGGCGATCGACGCGCTGGTGCCGACCCCGAACCGGGCCGCGTACGCCATCAGGCGCCGCACCCCCGCCGGTCCCGGCACCCCGACCCGCACCGGCAGCGCCACCCCGCGGCCGCGGGCCTGCTCGATCCAGCCGAGCACGGCCTCGGCGTCGAAGCCGAACTGGGTGACGACGCTGCCGGCGAGCCCCTGCTCCGCCAGTGCGGCGGCCTTCCCGGCGAGCGCCGACCACAGCACGTGGTCGGGGATGGCGGGATGGCCCTCGGGGTAGCCGGCGACGGCGGCGCGCCGGACCCCGTACCGCGCGAGCAGCCCGGAGTCGATGAGCGACAGGGCGTCCGGGTAGGGGCCCTCGGGCACAGCGGGGTCGCCGCCCACCACGAGGACGTCCGCGCAGGCGCCCTCCGCCCGCAGCGCGCCGAGGAACTCCTCGAAGGCCGGCCGCGACGGCAGCCGCCGGGCCGACAGGTGCGGCACCGGCACGAACCCCAGCCGGCGCACCGCCCGCGCGGCCGCCACCCGCGTCGGAAGGTCCTCGCTGCCGAGGAAGGTGACGTGGATGCGCGTGCCCGGCGGGATGCCCGGCGCCGCGTCCGCCAGGCCGGCGACGTCCTTCCCGGTCATCTCCAGGGAGAAGTCCGCCAGCAGCGGGGTGCGCAGCGCCGGGGCTGCCGATGTGTCAGGACGCATGGTGCTCCTTGGTGGGGAGGGGCGGGCGGCCGCGGCCCGCCGGCGGACGGCGCTCGCGCGGCTCACGCCTGCGCGGCGGCGCGGTACTTGGTGCGCGCGAAGCGGTCCAGCGGCGCGGACTCCACGGTGGCGCGGACCTCCACCTGGTCGTGCGGCTCCACGGCCGGCTTCGCCGAGCAGGGGCTCTCCCCCCACACCACCCGCACCTCGGTGCCCGGCCGCGCGACCTCCTCGTCGACGACGGCCAGCGACACCACGGCCTGGTCGCGCACGACGTAGCCGCAGTCCATCGAGATGCCCGCCTGGCGCCCGCCGGCCAGCACCGTGTCCATCTGGAACTGGCCGTACCGCGCCTTGGGGATGTCGAAGTACTTGTAGGTGGGCCCGGGCGTCCACAGCGAAGAGAACAGCCGGGCCGCGTCGTCGGGGTGCCAGACCAGCGTCACCTTGTGCCGGTGCGGGCGCTCGGCGCGGGCCCGCAGCGCGTCGCGGCCGACGAAGTCGTGGTCGAACTTCACCAGCCGGCCGTAGCCGAGGTCGTAGGGCGTGACGTAGTAGTCGGTGATGTCCGGCGAGGCCATGCTGCCGCCCAGCGAACCCGCGCTGGTGGCGGGCAGCCATGCCCGGTAGGCGGCGAGGTCGTCGCCGGTGAAGATCGCCGGCAGCGGGCCGGGTATCCAGCCGGACTCCAGGTTCGCGGTGGAGTACGCCGCCGAGCCGACCCGCTTGATGCCGAACTCCTCGCCGGCCCGCAGGATCGCCTCGTAGACGGCCGCGCCCTCCTCCCACGGCCCGAACAGCTCGAAGCCGACCTGCCCGGCCATGCCGTGCCGGACCGCGCGGGCCCGGTGCCCGGCGATCGTCAGCGTGGTCATGCCGAAGAACCGCACGTCGGGCAGCGGTTGTCCGGTGAGCTTCTCCACCAGCGGGCCGGCCGAGGGGCCCTGCACCTCGTACCGGTACAGCTTCGGCGGGCGGCCGCCGCGCTGCACGGACTGCGGGTCGCGCTCCAGGGTCACGTCCCAGTCGCCGGTGCGCGCATTGAACTCGACCCAGTCGATGACGGTCCGCCGCCCGACCAGGTCGACCGAGGTGTCGTCGAGCCCGAACAGCACCGCGTCGCCGATGTAGTGGCCGTCGCCGTTCACCGCGACGAACTGCTTGGCCCGGTCCCGGCCGAACCCGGCGAAGCTGTTCACGCCCAGGCGCTCCAGCAGCCGGACGGTGTCCGGGCCCTGGATGAACAGGTCGGTCATGTGGTGCGACTGGTCCATCAGCGCGCAGGAGGTGTGCCACGCGAGCGCCTCCTCCCGCCAGTTGGTGAACTCCCGCGGTACGAAGCCCAGGCCGTGCGAGAACGCCCGGATCGGCTGGTCGCGGATCAGGTCGACGGCGCTGCCGACGCGGTCGATCGCCGCCTGGAGACTCTCGGGTGTGGCGTGGTCCACGGTGTGCCTTCCGTCAGGGGAGGGGGACGGCGCCGCACCGGCCCGGTGGGGTGACCGGTCGCGGCGCCGGGACCACGTTCGCACCGCGGCGTACGGCGGATCACGGGCGCGCAGCCCAAAGCCGGACCCCCGCTCGTTGTGGCCTGGCACAGTTCCGGTGCCGGGCCCGCCACCTCGCGCCGCGGGCGGGTCGCGGCCGGCGGGCCGCGTGGTACGGTCGCTGGCCAGAAACGCGCCGACCAGCACGGCAGCGCCCGATCGGGCGCCGCGCCCACCCGGCCGCCGGCCCCGGGCCGTGGTGCACCGGCCCGGCAACGGGCCTACGGGGACGGCGGGTTCGGCGGTCCCCGGCCGGTCGGGGCGGCCCGCGGATCGAGGAGGCTTCGCGTTGGAAACGGTCCCGCCGCCCGCACCCCGGGAACGTCACGCGCACCGGGCCGCGCGCCCCCGATGACCGCCGCGCGCGACGAGTTCGCCGACCTGCGCCACGTGATGGCGCTGTGCGGCGAGCTGTCCGGGCTGGCGGCCACCGACTGCGACCTGGAACAGGTCGTGACCCTGGTGGCCGGACGCGTCGGGGTGTGGGCCGCGGTCGTCGACGACACGCTGTCGGTACTGGCGGCCGGCGGCGCGGGCCCGGCCGGTGCCGGCGGCGGGGACAGCGGCCCGGGCCCGGCCGGTGCCGGCGGCGCGGGCCTGGCGGGCGTGCTGGACAACGACCCCGACGCGGTGGCGCAACTCGTCGCCGCCGCCTCCCGGATGCGCCGCGCCCTGTCGCTGCCGGCCGCCGGCGCCTCGGCGGTGTCGCTCGTGGTCGCCCCCATCCTCGTCGGCGACGACGCCGTGGCCCATCTGGTGACGGCCGGCCACGACGCCGACGAGACCGGCGAGGACGCCCGGATCATGGTCACCGAGCACGCCGCCATGGTCTGCGCGGTCGTCCTCGGCCGCCGCCGCGTCGTGGCGATCGCCGCCGGGCGGGCCCGCCGCGAACTGTTCGACGGGCTGGTACTCGTCGGCGACCGCACCGGCAGCGCCGACGCCGAGGGGTGGGCGCGCCACCTGGGCATCGAACCCGGCCAGCGGCACCGGGTGCTGGTTGCCGCGGTGCGCCCGCCCGCCGGCGCCCCCGCGGCCCCGCTGCCCGCCGCGGCAGCGCCCACCGCCGCCACGGCCGCGATCGACCTGGTCGAGCACATGCTCGCCACCCGCTGCCCGGGTGCCACCGTCGTCAACCGTGACACCGAGGTGGTCGCGCTCGTCCCCGGCGACGACGACGCGGGCCTGGCCCGGCGGCTGACCGCGCTGGCCGCGCTGTGCCGCGACGCGGTCGCGGCGCGCTTCCCCGGGGTGCGGCTGGTCGCGGGCCTGGGTGACCCGCACACCGGCGCGGGCCGGATCAGCACGTCGTACACTGAGGCGCGCCGCGCGGTGGACATCGGCAGCGTGATGCCGGGGCTGTCCGGCGTGACGGTGTTCGCCGAACTCGGCGTGCACCGCCTGCTGGCGCAGGTGCGCGACCCCGGCGAGCTGGGCGGCTTCGCCCGTGACGTGCTGGGGGACCTCATCGACCACGACCGGGACAACGGCACCGACTACTGCGCCACGCTCACCGCCTACTTCCGGCAGAACGGCAGCCTGCGCCGCGCGGCCGACCTGCTGCACACCCACCCGAACACCGTGGTCTACCGCATCCACCGGGCCGAGAAGATCAGCCGGCTCGACCTCGGCTCGTACCCGGACCGGCTGGCGGCCCAGGTGGCCCTGGAGATCGTCAACGCACTGGGAGGTGACGTGTGAGGGACATGCCGGCCGCGCGCGGCGGCCCCCTGCTGGGCGCGTACGTCGTACCGGAGGCGGGCGACCGGGAGTCCGCCGCGGACGCCGCCGCGGCCGTACGCGCCGCGGGCGCCGACCTCATCGTGACCGCGACCTCGGGGCCCGAGCGCTCCCGGTACACCAGCACCAACCAGTCGATCGACCTGGCGGCGGCCTGCCAGAAGCACACCGGCGGACCGGCGCTGGCCACGGTTACCACTTGGAGCCGGACCGTGACGGCGCTTCAGGCGCACCTGCTGGGCGGGCACGCCCGCGGCGTCACCCGCCTGGTGTGCGGCAACGGCAGCCCGCCGGCCAGCGGCGACCGGGCGCAGGCCGACGGGCGCTGGGCGGTCGACGCCGTCGGCCTGATCGAGCTGCTGCGCGGCCTCAACGAAGGCGTCGACCGCTACGGCCTGCGGCTGGCCGCGCCCACGCACTTCGACATCGGGGTGCGGCTGCGCGCGGTGCCCGCGCTGACCGCCGCGGACCGCGCCCGGATCGGCGCCCGGATCTCCGCGGGCGCGCACTTCGTGGTGACCAGCCCGGTCTACTCCCGGGCCGCGCTGGACACGCTGCTGGACCAGGTCGGCGGGGCGGTGCCGGTGTTCGCCACGGTGCACCCGCTGCGGTCGCTGGCGGAGGCGGAGCAGCTGCGGCGCGAACTGCCGGACGGCTGCGTGCCCGCCGAACTGGTCGAGCGGATGGCGCGGGCGGGCGATGCGGCCGCCGAGGAGGGCGGCCGCATCGCCGTGGAACTCGCCGCGCGCTGCGCGGAGGTGGCCGACGGGATCATCCTGTCCCGCGCCGACCGGCCCGAGTTCGTCGCCGGGGTGCGGGCCGTGCTGCCCCGCCCGGTCGCCGGGTAGCGCCCGGCGTGCCGCGCCGGGACCGCTCAGGGGGCCGCGTTTCGCCGGTGGCGGTGCGGCGGCCGGCGTGGATGACGGGTGCCGGTCGGGGAGCCGTGGGCATCGCCCCGGAAGGCGACGCCGCCGCGTGCCGGTGGGTTGCCGTCGGCACGCGGCCGACCTGAAGTTCGACAAGCGCAAGACCCAGGCCGAAGCCCGGCAGATAGAAAAGGACTCCGTCCTGCGCCAGCTCAACCCGGGCGACGGCACCGCGGCCAAGGAACCCACAAGCCAGGAGCGCTTCAAGGCCGAACGCACCGGCCGGACCGAGACCCCGCGCGAGACGCTCCGCGAAGCCGTCCGCCAAGCTGCCCGGCGGTCGGCTGGAGATCGTCGCTCAGGAGACCGGTGAGGCGGCTGATCGGACGCCCGAAGAGGCCGTCGCACGGGAGGTGCTGGCGTGACGTACGGTGCGGTAGCTCGGGACACTTCGGTGACACCCGTCGCCAGCCACGAGCACAAGCAGGTCGGCCTGTTCACCGCGGACGACGTCGCGGGGCTCGACATGCCGGCGGGCTACAAGGCGTCCATCCGGGCCTGGTACGAACGGCGGTAGGCCGTGAACGCCGCCGTCGCCGGCCGTCGGTCGCCTGCTCGGAAGCGCGACGTGGGCGGTTCTCCCGAAGGTTCGAAGCACTGCGGGCATCGGCGCTCGCACCCCACGAGACGCCGCAGTTCCTGGAAGCGCTACAGCGAAAGCGCCGAGCGCCTGGTCGTCGTTCATCGATCGGGTCCGCTCAGGCGCTGCCGACTTCGGTACCGCGTAGCCGTAGGAAGGGGCGGGCCACAGGACTCCTGCGGCCCGCCCCTTCGTGTCTGCGCGTCTTGACGTGCGGTGTACAGCTTGGCGCCACGGCTGGCTGGTGCATTTGGCCACCTCCGCCTCGGTCAAGACGGAGGCGGGGGTGGATGGCGACGTGGGGTACGTGTACGTCGGCCAGCGCGGTGAGGAGGAGGGCGGCGCCGATCGCGCCGGGGTCGGGGGTGCCCAGGACCCGGTGGCCGAGGTAGCCGGAGCGGCCGCGGCCGCCGGTCGTCTCGGCGGTGGAACGGGCCCCGGTGATGGTGGTTTCGTCGTCGTCCTGGGCGGCAGCCAGGCAGCGTGCGGCGGGTACGAGACGCCGCCGCGATCCGCAGCATCGGCATGGCCGCTCCTGGCGACCGCACTCTCATCGACGGGTGTGGGCGCGGGTTGCCGGCGGCCCCGGATCGACGTGCTCGTTGTGGGAGGGGGCGTGGGGTCGGAGCGAATGGGTCTTGCTGCGTGAGTGGGCGCGTAATTCGGTGGCGGGGTGGTGGGGGAGGGGCTACGGTGCGGGGGTTGGTAGAGAGCGGCGCCTGTCGGGGTGGTCGCGTCGGTCGTGTGTGTGATCAGGGAGGTGTGACCCGATGGCTGTTTCTGTGGCGGGTGTTGCCCGTATTCGGCTGATCGTGCAGTTCGCCTCTGTGGTCTCCGGCTGACTTCTTCCTGCTTGTGCGGCGCGCCTGTTGGGGGCGCGTGGGCCGGGGCCCTGTTCGAAGGGTTTCCGTTGTCTTTTTCTTTTCGTGATGCTTCCTCGCATGCCCTCGTGCCCTATGGGTGGGACGACGTGTGGGAGGCGGAGTTCGTGCCGTACGCCGAGCGCGGGTTGGTGCCCGGGCGGGTGGTGCGGGTGGACCGCGGGCTGTGTGACGTCTTCACGCCCGACGGGGTGGTGCGGGCCGACACCGAGTTCGTGGTGCCCAGGGACCCGATGCGCGTGGTGTGCACGGGGGACTGGGGCGCCGTGGACCCCGCGGGCCACGACCCGCGCTTCGTACGGGAGTTGCTGCCGCGGCGCTCCCGCTTCGTACGGTCGACGTCGTCCAAGCGGTCCGAGGGCCAGGTGCTGGCCGCGAACGTGGACCATGTGGCGGTGTGCGTCTCGCTCGCCCTGGAGCTGGACCTGGGCCGGCTGGAGCGGTTCGTCTCGCTGGCCTGGGAGAGCGGGGCACGCACTGTTTTCAGTGACAAAATGCTCCGCGCCGGGCGGCGACCGAGCGCAGTGAAGGTGTTGGGGTGACCGCGTCGTGCTTCATGCGGTCACCCCTATGGCGCTGTGCGGGCTGGGCGTCAGGCGAGGTTGGTTATGGTGTTCCAGATGGGGTTGGTGCTGACGAGGGCGTGGGCGGCGAGGCGTGCGCCTGTGTCGGCGGTGGGGGCTTCGCCGGGGTTTTCCCAGAGTTGGTGGGTGTTGGTGATGGTGTAGGCGTCGGGGTGTCTGTCGCCGTCGATGTCGCCGGGGCTGGTCATGAGGGGGCGGTCGGTTGCGAGGTAGGCGCCGGGGGAGGCGATTTGGATGGCGGTTGCGGTGGTGAAGCCGTCGGTGGTGTTGCCGGTGAGAGGGTAGAGGTAGACGGCGCCGGTGGCGTCGTTGCGTGCCCACAGGTCGGGGGTGCCGTCACCGGTGGCGTCGCCGGGTGCCATGAGGGTGTCGCCGGTCCAGGTGGTGGTGCCGAGCTTGTAGGCAGCGCTGAAGTGGCCGGTCTGTGTACTGCCGAGGAAGAGCCAGGCAGTGTCGTTCTCGACGGTGATCAGGTCCGGGATGCCGTCGCCGTCGATGTCGCCTGGGGCGACGAGTTGGGCGACGGCGCTCCAGTCCGACAGGTAGTTGCTGCAGTCGGTGCTTGTGCAGGCGGGACGCGAGACGGAGACGCGGTGTGAGGCGGTGAAGTAGCGGTTGCTGTTGCCTTCGAGGCCGCCGGAGTTGTTGAGGTTGTTGGCGTAGAGGAAGAGACGGCCGTTTTTCCAGGCCCAGAGGTCGTCGATCCAGTGGTTGGTGGTGGAGTGGGTGGTGCTGGAGCGGTGGGCGAGGAGGGTGTGGGCCCAGGTGGTGGTGCCGTCGGCGGCGGGGGGTGCGTCGGCGGGGTCGGCGGCGATGGTGGGCCCGTTGGCGGGGATCTCGGTGGTGGTGGGGAGGAGGTCGAGGTTGCCGGTGGCGGAGTCGGCGCCGAGCAGGTCGGGGGTGCCGTCGCCGTCGATGTCGCCTGGGTGGACCTGGGCGGTGATGTCGGCGGGGACGTAATAGGTGTAGGCGACGGGTTGGGATTCGTTGCCGGCGTTGTCGACGGCGGCGACCCAGAGGGTGTTGGTTCCCCACACGGAGGGTGCGAACTTCAGGTCGTAGGTTCCGGCCGTGGTGGCGGTGGCGTGGGTGCCGCCGTCGTCGGCGAGGGCGGCGGAGGAGGAGGTGGAGTAGTCGAAGTGGTTCAAGCCGCTCGCGTGGGCGCCGGAGGGGACTGGATCGGTGGCGGCGAGGTGGAAGGTGGCGGTGTCACCTTGGTGTTTGGTACCGGTGCCGTCGGTGGGGTAGTCGGTGGAGGTGACGGTCAGGCCGGTGGGTGCGGTGGCGTCGTACCAGAAGTAGCAGTTGGGGGTTTCGGTGGACTGGTCGATCTCGTCGTCGGCGCGGACGTGCCAGCCGTAGAGGTGGCCGTCCTTGAGGGGGTGGGCGGTCGGTGACACGGTGATGTGGACGGTTCCGCCGGTCCCGGTGACGGTGGCGGAGTTGCCGTCGGAGTCTCCGGTGGAGATGAGGTTGCTGGCGGTGGCGGTGCCGGAGCCGCCCTTGTCCCAGAAGGCGAACTGGCCGCGGATGTTCTGCTTGGCGCCGTCGGGGTCGGAGACGTGTGCGGACAGGGTGATGCCGTTGTTTTTGCCGACCCAGCCGTAGGTGCCGTCGCAGCCGTCGTTGGAGGGGTTGACGGGCTTGGGGCTGGAGGTGGGGGAGGTGGGGGTGCTGGGTGGGGTGTTGTAGGTGATGGTGAGGGTCGCCTTCTTGTTGAAGCGTTTGAAGGCGGTCTGGTTGCTCTCGCTGCCGGTCAGGCGATAGGTGGCGATGCCGTCGCCGTCGCTGCTGACGGAGCCGGTGACGTCGAATGCGCCCTTGGTGGTGCCGGCGCAGTCGGCATTTCCCGAGCCGGTGAAGCCGTGGGTGCTGGTCTGGGTGTAGGCGGTGGGTTGGGAGTCCCAGGTGGTGGAGCTGCTGATGTGGCCGACGTTCGTCTCGGTGATCGTGTAAGAGGTACAACTCCAGTCGGCCGAGTAGGACTGGGTGACGTTCAGCTTGGCGTCGCTGATGTGCTTGTCGCCCATGGTGGCGCCGATGCTGAACTGGTAGTAGGTGCGCTCTTTGCCGGTGGGGCTCGCATAGCCCTGGTATCCGACGCCGAGGACGTTGTCCGTGTCGCCGTAGCGGCTGGTGCCGGGGTACGCGGACTGGACGTAGGTGGAGCCGGTGGAGGTGTCAGTGACCGACACCCAGGTGGGGTCGATGTAGACCGGGTAGTGGGTCGAACTGCCGGTGAGCAGGTCGTGGTCCGGGGTGAGCCGGATGTCGCCGCCGGTGGTCACGTTCACACCCACAGGGGCGACCTGTGCCCCTGGCCCCGGAGCGCTGTCGGTGTCGACAGCCGTCGTGGTGTCATCGGCCGGTGCGACTGCGGTACGGGCTGCGGCTTTGGTTCCGTTTGCGGCCGGTTGCGTCGTAGTGGTCGAGTCCCACATCAGCGGCGCGGCGGCCTGGAATGCGACGGCGCCGGTAGATGTGTCGGTGGCGGTGAGGTTGCCTCCGGCGTCGGTGGAGACGGCTACGCCTTGGCCCGATGTGGCGAGGGTCAGACTGGCGAGGTCCGGGTCGGCCGCTGCTTGAGCAGTCTTGACCACCAGGACCTCGCTGAAGCCGCCCTGTTCGTCCGCGGTCACCTCCAAGTCGACATTGGGCAGCACATCGCCGTACACGGCCTGGTTGCCGGTCACCGTCGGCGTGGGAAGTGACGTGGGCCAGGACAGGGCGAGTTGACGGCCCGCGTTCGTAAGCGTGGCCAGCGGCCCGGACCCGCCGTCGGACAGCACGAGCCCCGTGGTGGAAACGACCGGCGACAAGGTGCCGTCGCCGTTCGGCTGCAACGTGGCGTCCAACGGTATCCACGCGCCGTCGCGCTGCAACCGCTCAGGCTCAGAGCTCACAGTCTGTACGAAGGTGCCGTCCGGCTGCGCGGTGACGGTGCTGTCTGCCTCGGTTGCCGCGTCCACGGCAACGGGTTGACCGGTGGAGACGGCTTGTGTGGATGCCGTGTCCTCCGCTTGCTGCAACGCGGTCGGAGCAGGGCCGGGGTCTGTTGAGGAGTCGGCGCGCGCGGCCGATACCGGTATGAGCAGGGTCGCGGCGATGGCGCCGCCAGCCAAGGCAGCCACGGTGCGGTGCCGCATCTTGGCGATCAGGGGTGTGTGGTGCATGCGTCCTCGTCTTCCAGCCGGCATCCCGGAGGTGAGCATGGGCGACGGCGGACACTAGTACGAAAACCGGAGTAGAAAGCGCCAGGACGGACTGCGTTTGACTCGCAATTTGCTCACTGTGACAGGACTTTGTTCGCCATAACGTCCAAAGAGATGACAAGAAGGGCGCCTGCTCAAGGGGAATGATTGCCTCCCGGAGGGCATATCTTGGTGAGGACATGATCAATCTCTGACTCGCGACATCGCCGTTGCCGCGTACGGTGCTCAGGTTGTCATCATCTTGTGCAGGGATCGTGGGGGGCTTGTGATGTCACGTGCCAGGGCTGGGCTGTTCCGGCTGACAAGATTCGGCGTCGTGGTGGCGGCGTCGATGACGCTGGTGGCCAGTGGCGCGCTAGCACAGGTGGCGGTGGCGGAAGGCCCGTCCGGGTGGACACCCGGCACGAAGCCGGATCTGTGGTCGCCCTCCCCGCTGCCGGAGACACCATCGGTCAGCGTCACTCCCGCGGACAGCGCCACCACGGCGAAGAAGACCTCAACGTCCATGCGGGCGTTCACCCCCACGGCGACAACGTGGCCCGCCGCCAAGGCTGTTCAGGTCTCCCTGACACCAACGGCAACCGCGCAAAGAAGCAGCGACAACTCTTCAGATGATGGGGCGAAGACCGCCCGAGCGTTGTCCACGGCGACGGTGGCTGGGACGCCGGTCACGGTGGGTGCGCCAGGTGCGCTGACGAAGGGCTTGTTGCCGCCAACCGGAGCGGCGAAGGCGGCGACCCGAGCGGACGCCTTGGTGCCAGTGCCCTCGTCACCGGTGTCGGTTCGGGTCGCCGGGCACGCTGCGTCGACCAAGGCGGGGGTGCGGGGCTTCGCGGTCGCGTTGGGGCAGGTGCGTTTCACCCGGGCGCCGGTGGCGGCCTCGCGAGCGTCGGTGGCGTTGGACTACAAGTCGATCGCTGACGCCTACGGTGGTGACTACGCCTCACGGCTGCGGCTGGTCGAGTTGCCCGCGTGTGCGCTGACGACGCCGTCCGTGGCGGCGTGCCAGGCTGAGACTCCGGTGGCGGCGTCGGCGAACGACCTCTCGGCGCACAAGCTTGTCGCTGACATTGCCCTGCCTGCGGTGACCGACACCAGTGTGGGAACCGTGGTGTTGGCGGCGGACGCAGCACCGTCGGGCGGCGCGGGTTCGTACACGGCGACTTCGCTGGCGCCTTCGGGGAAGTGGGCCGGGGGCGGCAGCACGGGAGCGTTCACGTACGACTACCCGATCACGGTCCCCCCGTCGGTGGGCGGCGACGCCCCGAAAGTGGCGCTGGACTACAACTCGGCGTCCGTGGACGGCCGTACCTCGGCGACGAACAACCAGGCGTCCTGGGTCGGTGACGGCTGGGACTACAACCCGGGCTTCATCGAGCGCTCCTACCGGTCCTGCTCCGACGATGCCCCGGACGACACCACGCTGAAGAGCGACTACGACGAGTGCTGGGCCGGCGACAATGCCGCGATCTCCCTGGCCGGGCATTCGGGCGACCTGGTGCCGACCGGAACCGCCGGCAAGTGGCGGCTGTCGGACGACGACGGCTCTACCGTCGAGGAGCTGTCCGGCGCGACCAACGGCCTGAACTCCGGCACGTACTGGCGGCTGACCACCGATGACGGTACCCAGTACTACTTCGGCGCAGACCACCTCCCCACTGCCGCCGGCGGCAACGGGAGCGACACCGGCACCAACGCCGCCTGGGGCGTGCCGGTCTACGGCAACGACAGCGGCGAGCCCTGCCACGCCTCCACCTTCGCCGCCTCCTCCTGCACCCAAGGCTGGCGCTGGAACCTCGACTTCGTCGTAGACCCGAACCAGAACATCACCAGCTACGCCTACAAGGTCGAGCAGAACTACTACGGCGCCGGCGCTTCCCACACCCTGACGGCCTACACCCGAGGCGGCTACCTCTCCACGATCTCCTACGGCCAGCGCGTCCCCGACTACGTCGCCAAGGCCAACCCCGGCGCGGTGGTCACCTTCGGCGTGATGCAGCGGTGCGACAACACCCCCAGCACCGGCGACTGCGCCGCCCCGACCTCCTCGACGTCCTCACACTGGCCGGACGTCCCCTTCGACCAGAACTGCGCCTCGACGGGCACGTGCAAGAACTACAGCCCGACGTTCTGGTCGACGATGCGGCTGCACACGATCACCACGAAGGTGTGGGATGAGTCGCTGAAGACGCCAGGCTGGTCGAACGTCGACACCTACACCCTCAACCAGACCTACCCCGCGATCGCCGGGGACGGTGCCAAACCGTCAATGTGGTTGGCCAGCGTCACCCACACCGGTTCCGACACCCGTGGCGGCGACACGACAGCACCGAATACCCTCCCGGCGCTGACCCTCACTGGGCAGGCCACTCTGCCCAACCGCGTCGACGGCCTCGAAGAACCCCAGGACATCTCCCCGCTTTACCGCTACCGCTTGCAGTCCCTGACCACCGAGACCGGCGAGAACATCACCGTCAAGTACCGGCAGGACACCTGCTCCCGCACCTCACCGCCGTCGGAGACCGCGGACACCTCGCTGTGCTACCCGGTGCGCTGGACCCCACCCGGCTACGAGGACCCGATCCTCGACTGGTTCTACATCTACCCCGTCGCGGAGGTGGACCAGACCGACAACAAGGTGACCGCGTCCCCGGCCCAGGTCACCCGCTACACCTACAGCGGTCCCGCTTGGCACCGCGACGACAGCGAATTCACCACCACCAAGACCCGCACCTACGGTGACTTCCGCGGCTTCTCCGAAGTCACCACTCGCACCGGCAAGTCCTCCGACCCGATCACCAAGTCGGTCACCGACTACCTCCAGGGCATGGGCGGCAGCGTCAAGGACCTGGCAGGCGACACCCTCACCGACGACAACGCCCTGTCTGGCTTCGCCTACCAGACAACCGTCTACGACAAGGACGGCGGCACCCCGCAGACAGAAACTGTCAACCACCCCTGGCTCTCGAAGGCCACCGCCACCCACTCACGCGGCAGCAGCCTGCCCGACCTCACCGCCCACTTTGTCAACACGGATCGGACCGACACCAGGCAGTTGAAAGCCGACGGCAGTTGGCGTACCGCTGAGACAGTTGCCACTTTCGACACGTCAACCGGTCTGCCCACAACGGTGGATGACAAGGGCGAAGTCGACTCCAACGGAACACCCGTCAGTGCTTCTACCACGCCAGAAAAGTGCGTTTCGGCGACGTACGCTTCCGACAGTGCGCGAAACATGATGGCCTACCCTGACCAGGTCATCACGGAGGCTGGAGCTTGTGTCACCGGCCCGGACGCTCACACGCTTGCTGCGGACCGTGTCTGGTACGACGGAGCCACAGCTGGTTCTGCCCTGGGCGCGGTCAGCGGCGCTGGAAACCCCACCGCTACCCAGCAGGCGAAGTCGTCCACGGGTTCGACTATCACGTGGGCGGCACCTTCGAAGGCAACCTACGACGCTTATGGACGTATTACCGGAACAGTCGATCCACTAGGCCGTACTACAGGTACCGCGTACGGCACTTCAGACGCCGCAGCGAAGTACCTTCCGTTCACCACGGTGGCCACAAACGCCATGGGCTGGAAGTCCACGACCACCCTCGACCCTGGCCGTGGGCTCCCGCTGACGGTCACGGACTTCAACGGCCGCCTCACCACCGAGACTTACGACGGACTGGGGCGCCTGACGAAGGTGTGGCTGCCCGACCACACCCAGGCTGCCAACTCCTCCACCCCGAACGACAAATACAGCTACACCGTCTCTGCCACCGTGCCCAGTGCGGTGGAGACCCAGAGCCTGCTCAACGGCGGCAACTACGGTATCGACTACAAGATCTACGACTCGCTGCTCCACCTGCGTCAGGAACAGTCCAGTCCTCAGGACGGTGGCACCGGGCGACTCATCACCGACACCGCCTACGACTCCCACGGCTGGACCACCAGCACCGACGCCGCTTTCTACAACAAGGACTCCAACCCCACCGGTTCCCTCGTCAATCCGACGGCGGACCAGGTCCCCTCCAGCACCCGGACCACGTTCGACGGCCAAGGCCGCCCGATCGCGAGTTACCTGTACTCGCTCGGCACCCAGCAGTGGTCAACCACCACCTCCTACCCCGGCGCTGACGAGACTGACATCACGCCACCGACGGGCGGTACTCCCACCGCCAGCCTCACCGATGTCCGCGGACAGACCACCGAACTACGGCAATTCCACGGCGCCACAGCAACCGGCAGCTACGACAAGACCGACTACGCCTACGACGCCGCTGGCCACGCCACCAAGGACATCGGCCCCCTCACCTCGGACACCGACCCGGCCAGCAGCCCCGCCCAGGCCGTGACCTGGACCAAGAGTTACGACCTGCTCGGCAACGTCACGCAACAGACTGACCCCGACACCGGCACGATCAACAGCACCTACGACGACGACAGCGAAGTCACGCAGGCAATCGACGGCCGCCCGGACAGGGCCGGAGAGATCGACACCGCCTACGACGCACTCGGACGGGTCACCAACACGAGCGGCTGGGACGCGACGACGAACAAGAGCGTCCCGCTGACCTCCCGCACCTACGACAACGTGGTCAAGGGCCAGCCCACCTCGGTCACCGCCTACGAGAACGGCAAAGCCACCTACACCACCACCGTCACCGGCTACACCACCAACTACCAGCCCTCCGGCACCACCACCAGCATCCCGGCCGGCGCCTACGGCAACACGGCGGCGATCACTTACAGCACCACGAACACCTATACAGAGCTCCAGGACCTGCTGGACACCTCAAAGATCTCCACCAGTGGCACAGGAAGCCTGCTGCCGGACGAGACGCTGTACTACAGCCACAATGGCATGGGCCTGCCCGTCGGTGTCGGCGGCACCGACGACTACACCGGCTGGATCGACTACACCCCCCTGGGTCAGGTCGAACGAACCACCCAGGGCCTTGAGCCGAAACAGGTCGTCACCACCGACAACTGGGACATGGCCACCGGCCGCCTGCTCAGCTACGCCAACGACCGCGAAGAAGACACCGACGGCACCGCTGCCACCACCGCCGTCGACAACGTCTCCTACACCTACAACCCCGCCGGCCAGATCACCTCCACCAGCGACGTCCAGGACACCGGCGGCACAGCCAACACCGACACCCAGTGCTACACCTACGACTACCTCGCCCGCCTTACCCAGGCATGGAGCGACACGGGCGCCACCCACACTGCCGACGCACCCACCGTTCCCGGCATCGGCGGCTGCGACCACACCACCTCCACCGCGGCCAACCTCGGCGGTCCTGCCCCCTACTGGGAGTCCTACACCTACGACCTGACCGGCAACCGCACCTCCAAAACCGTCCACGACACCACCGGCGACGCTGCCAAGAACGCCACCACCAACGAGGTCTACGACACTACCGACCACACCCACGCGGTCCACACCACCACCACCGGCGACACCACCCAGACGTACACCTACGACGCCGACGGCAACCCCACCAACATCGCCACCACCACCGGGGGACAGGCTCAACCCGACCAGGCTCAGAACCTGACCTGGGACACACAAGGCGACTTGACCAGCCTCACCAGCGGACCGGCCTCGGCACCCACCCACACCACCGACTACCACTACGACGCCGACGGCAACCTCACCGCCCGCACCGACGACGGCACCACCACCGTCTACCTCGGCAGCGACGAACTCACGATCAACAAGGCCGGCACAGTCACCGCCGCAAACCGCTCCTACAACGTCGCCGGGGCCCCCACCACCATCCGCAGCGCCACAACAGGGAGCACGGGAAGCACCCTCGACTACCAACTCCCCGACCCCCAAGGTACTTCCACCACCGACATCAGCGCCGACTCCCTCACTGTCACCCGCCGCGCCTACACCCCCTTCGGCGAGACCCGTACCGCCACACCCACCACATGGCCCGGTGACAAGGGCTACGTCGGCGGCACCGCCGACCTCGCCACCGGTCTCACCAACCTCGGCGCCCGCGAATACAACCCCACTCTCGGCCGCTTCCTCAACCCCGACCCTCTCCGCACGATCACCGATCCCCAGCAGTGGAACGGCTACGCATACAGCGACAACAACCCTGTCAATTCGTCTGACTCGACCGGTCAAATGCTTGACGGCGATGGTGCTGGCGACGGGGTGACCCGCACATCAGGTGGATCTACCGGAGCATCGGCCGGTGACGAAGTCACCGAGGAGTCGACCGACAACCTGACAGGTGTCAAGCTAGAAAAAATAACCGACCGCGTGAGGGCATCTCTGGTATCTGAAGGAGCTCGGAGAACCTACGTACAGGCAATGAAGATTGTTCAGTCCTATATGGATAAAGGCTGGTTCAGGAAAAAGAAGGCCAATTTTTACGTAACGATGGCTGGCGTAAATACCGAGGATGAGAATGGGCAGGAGGTAGTGACTGCGAGGGTTGTAATGTTCGTAAATGGGAATTTCGATATGAGGCTGAAGGAGAATCAGCAGATCGTTGAAGAATTGAAAGACCTGAAGGTGCCACTCTTTCAAGGCCCCAAGGGAACTCACTCGGAATATGCCGCAAAGGAGCTCAAAAGAAACGCCGATGTTCAACGCAGTGACTTGGGCGGCGATCTTGGCGAAGTTTATAATGACTTCTCAACTAATAAGTTCTGTTCTATCGAATGCGAGAATTATGCACAGTACTACAAAGGGGAATCGGAGCTAAAATCAAAGCGAGAAAGTCATGGATGGATAGGGAATGTTGAATTCGATGATAGGTTTGTAAATGAACAGAGAGCTCGCCTTGGAAAGACGTCATCTGAAATGTCTGCCCTGGACCTCGCGGTGGAACTTTGGGATGAAGGTTTGGTGGGAGGCCGAGTTCCGGATGCTGGTGGAGCAGGAGGGGGACTCGAGAACGAGGAGATGGAGTAGGATGCGAGGGAAGCACGGCTGAACGCCGTTCGCGCCAACCGTGAGGAGTGTCGGTGGCTGTCAATGACGTCTCTGCTGGATGGATTCGGAATGCCCACCAAGGATCGATTTGGCCACTTGGAGTTGGTCCCAAAACTGGGGAATTTCGACTGGTGGCTTCGAGTGGAGATCCCAGGAATCCGGGTCTGGCATTGTGGGATGTGAAGTCGGGTGCGATGAAGTGGAGGAACGCGGGAGCTGGTGGCGACGGTGCATTTCAGATCGTTGTGGTTTCAACGCGACGAGATTTTGATGTGGCCGTTGCGACCGAACGCGGAATTGCGGTACTGAGTGGGGCTACGGGAGAACCAGTTTTTGGGCGGAGACTGGGGGAGGAAACAACGTGGGGCGTTGCGGCGGGATTTCTTTCCGATGGATCGTCTTTTATTGTTGGTGCATTGGCGGGCGGCTCTGTCTGTCGATGGTCCGCTGAGACTGGTGGCATCATTGGATCTCCTATGCTCGGGCATGATGCGTCGGTAAAGGCTATTGATGTACTGAGTTGCGCGGGTGAGTCGGCGGTAATCCTGTCGGGCGATGAGATGGGAGTGGTTCGTAAGTGGAATGCCGACACGGGGGAATTTGTCGATAGTCTCCGCTCCGGAGATGGAGTGGAATTGCTTACCGTAGGGATTGGCGCAAGATCGTCGCCGCTCTTTGCGTGTGCGGATTTCGAATCCAATGTCCGCGTATGGGACGTTCGGAATGGTCGGCAGGTTGGTCGTACGATTTCTATAGGCGCTTATCCTACCGGTCTTGCTCTATTTGATTCCGGAGGGTCTCCGCACATTGCTGCGGCCAGCGACGATGCAGTGGTCGGCTGCTGGGAAATTGAGACAGGGGAACGGTTCGGCGAATTTCCGTCCGGATTCTCTCTCGCCGCTGGATCTAACGGCGCCGGTCGGACCGTACTAGTGGTCGGTACGATCGATGGATCGATTTGTTCTATTCCTGTATAGGTTGCCGTGGTGAAGGCGTTAGGATTTCTCGGGTAGATACTGAACTTGAACTCGTGATGTCGGTCGACGCGTGGTGACGGCGTCAGGTCCGAGACCGCCAGCTGTTACCGGCTCGAGTTCAAGACGATGGCTGTAGCCAGCGCCGCGCCGCGGCGAGATTCACCTCGACGTCATCGCTCCAGGGGCAGACCTCCAGCCATGAGAGGTAGCCGCCTTGCGCGAAGACCAGGACCTCGCCAGGGCACTCGCCGGTTTCGGTGAACAGCAGCACGTCTGCAGCCACGACGGTGCCGAGGCCGGTTGGCGCGGGCTCCACCGCGTCGACGTCAAGGTCGAAGTAGGCAGTGCCGCACCCGCACTCACAGCGGGATTGCACTCTGAGTTGGGGCACCTGCCGTCGGAGGGCGACGTGAACGAGCTCGTCCTGGTTCAGGACGAGGGCAAGCACGTCGGCTACGTCCTCGGGCAGGCTGTCGGTCATGCCGCCACCGTAACTGACCAGCAGCTTTGGGCTTTGACCAATTTCGGGTCGGTCGACCCCACGCTCACAGGTCCAGGGCCAGGTCGGTGCCGGCGAGGCAGCCGTCGATGGCCTCCGGTCGATACTGCAGCATCTTCAGTTTGCGCTTCACGGCGCGGGTGATCTGGCCGAGGTCGGCCGCGGCGAGGTTGCCGATGTCACGCTTGACCAGCGACCAGACGCCCTCGGTCGGGTTGAGGTCCGGGGCATAGGTGGGCAGCTGGAACACGGTGAGCCACTCGGCGTTCGCGTCAATGAACTCGCGCATGCCGGCCGTCAGGTGCAGGCGGACGTTGTCCCAGACCAGCACGATCGGTCCGCCGAGCTGGATACGAGCGCGGACGATCAGGTCGCGGAAGTCGCGCCAGCCAAAGCCCTTCGGCTCGTCCTTGCGGCCCCGGTACTCGCGGATCGCGTAGATCAGCCGGGACCGCTGGCCCGGCTTGTAGCAGGCCATCTCGGACATCGACACACGTCCCGAGCCCCGGCCCCTCACCCTCACGACCGGGGTCAGGCCGATTCCGCCCCAGGTCCTGGCACGCGGCGGAGTCATCGACTGCCCGGCCTCGTCCTCGAAGACGATCCAGGCGTTGCGCTCCGCCGCAGTGCTCTTACTCGCGGCCAGGTCTCCTTCTTCCACACCTCCCCCGCGTCGTCATCGCGCTCGATCGCCCGTCGAGTGGGCCGCTGCCAACTCCAACTGTGGCACTTCAGCAGCCGCCAGGTGCCCTCGACCGTGTAGGAGACGTGGAAGAGCCGGCCGATCAGCGTCTTAATACGTGCCAGGGTCCACCGCTGGTCCGCCCAGCCGTGAGCCAGTGGACCACGCTCCAACTCCTGCTCCAGCCTGGCGATCTGGGCTTCACTGAGTCGAGATCTTCCCGGCGACCCCTTCGACAGGACTCCCGCCTCGCCGCCCTCGCGCCAGGCCCTGCGCCACCGCTCGACCGACCGCAAGCTGATCCGCAAGGCAGCGGCAATCTCCGCGCTCTTCTGCCTGCCCTCGAAACGCTCCACGGCCTGGAGCCGTAACCGCTCCCGCGTGATCCTCTCGGCGTCGGTCAGCCCGCCGCCCTGCGCGTACCTCACACCCAACGGCTATCGGCGCCGACGGCCAGCTGTCAGGCGAACGGCGCCGACATCACCCAATCAAGTTCAGTAGTTTGTCGACTTGCGAACCCAGTCCCCCGTGCTTCCGAAGTCGCCCGAGGCGCACGGAAAGAAGAGCATGAGACCACTTGGGATCCTCAGCAGCGGATGATTCTTCATGGTGCAAGACGAGCATTGGATGGAGAAAATCTTGAACGACGAGGGTTCCACATGCGGGTCGCTCGAAGTTCAGGCTGTGTCGTTCGGAGGCCGCTGCCTACGAATACCACGCCCGCGACAACTGCCCCATCAACCTGCTCCTGGGCGCGTCGCCAACATTTTTTCCGGGGCTTTGGTGCCCTCCGCCTGGGGGACGACCGGACTGACACGGCAGTTGTAGTTCCGGTTATGGCTGGTCCTGGAGGGTGCGTCGGCGCTGGTGGCAGGCTTGCGCGACGGCTTGATGGTGGCGGCGCCAGGCCATCCAGTGCAGGACGTGTTCCACGTTCCGGACGGCTGGGGTGAGGACGAACGCCCGTAGGAGGCGGATGAGTTCGGGGCAGGTCAGGGGGAAAAGGCGGCCCGGTTCGGTGGGGCCGGTAATGGTCGTGGCAGCGGCTGTAAGGGCGAGGACGGCGGCGGCGATCAGGGAGAGCAATGACCAGCGCATCCAGGAGTTCCAGCAGGTCACCTGACCTTCGTCCAGGCCGGCGAAGGTCTTGCCGAGCTGGAATGTCTCCTCGATCCGCCATCTGCGGCAGATCACCTCCACGAGTTGGGCGAGGGTGACGTCCCCGGGCGCCCAGCAGCGGAAGAAGGAGACCTCGCCGGTGTAGCGGTGCCGGCGGGCGACCAGGACGCTCACGCCGTCGCTGTGTCCGTCGGGAGTGTCGTCCGCGCGGACCTCCACCCAGGCCCAGTCGTACTCGCGGGTGCCCTTGGTGCCGTGTCCGGTCCGCATCCGCATCCACTGGCCGGGCCGCACCTTGTTGATCGGCTGGCAGGCCCTCCACCGGCGACCGGCTCCATCGGTGACCGGATACGCGTGGGACACTCCGACCGCGTAGCCCAGCCCGAACTCCCGCAGACTCCCGGGCAGTCCGCCGCAGTACACCTCGTCGCCGGTGAACCAGCGTGCATTCACCCCCAGTTCAAGCGCGTTCTCGACCATGGCGGCGGTCTGCCGCGGCTTGGTCGCGAACATGATCTCCTCGGGGACTCGGCCGCCTCGCGATGTTCCTCGTCCGCGGCCCAGTCCTTCGGCAGGTACAGGGCCCGGTCGATCACCACCCGCACCGACGCGGTGACCACGGCCAGGTGCACGGCGACCTGGCACAACCCGACCCCTTTGATCGCGCCGGAGTACTGGCGGCCGGCCCCGACGCAGCCGGTCGAGGACTTCGCGTCCCCCGTCTCGTCCGCGACCAGCACCACCTCCTGGCCCGCGAGTTCACGCACGACCAGTCGGGCGATCGCTTCCCTGGCCAGGTCGTGGTCGAACGAAGCGCGCGACAGCAGGTGCTGCAGCCGATGCGGACCCGGATGCCCCAGCGCCTCGGCCAGCGTCCAGCAGTTGCGCGTGTCCCTCTCTGTCAGCAGCCCTGTGACCATCTCAGCTGCTGTCGTGCGTGTCTCACGCCGTGCGAAGCAGTCCGCGATCGCGTCCATCGCTGCCCGGAACAACCGGCCCCAGGCAGCCTGGGCTACCGTGGCCTCCACGGCCACCTGATCCTGATACGTCGTCACAAACGTTCATGATCACGGTGGCCGTACCCGTGCCCGCGACCGGCCCCGCAAGCCGCCGACCAGCGCAGACGTCGAAACTACAGCTGCCGTGACTGACCTCCTGCGCTGCCAGGTCCGCGAACGCACCCGGCGATGACAGGACCCGACTCTGGTGGTCTTGGGTACTCGTAGTCTCTAACTAGCCTCGCGCTTTCATGAAGCGGGTTGTCCGGCAGGCGGTCAGGTGGCTTCGTTCATGAGGGCGGACAGCGTTTGTCGATGACTTTGGGCGGCAATCGGTGATGGCTGCGCCTGAACTTGTCGACGAGTTTTGACGGCGCTGGAGGACTTCCCGGCTGCCGCTTGTGCCCGGACTGTGCCCGCGAGGTTCAGGCGACGGATGGACGCCTTGGATCGGTTGGGACGATCCCGTGCTCGTCGAAGAGCTGCTCAAGGGCCTCATGACCGTGCTCGCGGCGGTATGTCATCTCGGCTGCGGTGACCGGCAGGGCTAAGAGGATGCGGGCATGGCCGTCCGGCAGCGGGCAGTGCTCCAGGTCAGGGCCATGGAGGTAGGGGAGGCTGATCAGCAGGTGGTCGCAGTGGGACCCGGGCAGCCACGGCTCCCCGATGGGCAGGCTGTGCTCGACATTGAGGTGGTGATCGGCGTGGTAATTGGCGGTCATGGCCAGGAGCTCAGGAAAGCGTTCGTCGCGGACGGGAGCGGTGAGGACGAATTCGAGGCCGTGGCCGTCCGTCTCGACCGTGGAACAGCAGCCGGCGGTGATGTAGGCCCAGCTGTCGGCGCGCGGTCCTGGGCTGACGGTGACGATCCGCAGGTCGGGAACCGCTTCCCTTCGCCCAGGTCCCAGGTCATAGTCGCTAACCGTGATCATGTGGCCGGTGAAGAAGTCGCGAACGTGGGCCTCGACGCCTGCTATCGCCCGCTGGTTGCGCCCGCTCTCGAACATGATGGAGAGGATCTCACGGCTGGCCCAGGTGTCCTGGCTCTGAGTCCGCCCCGCCGCAGGCGGGGCGGACTCAGATGGTTCAGCTGACCCTGACCGGTTCCTCAGCTCGGGCTTGGGTGCTGGCGAGGCGGTAGGAGTCGGTGCCGGTCTCGATGATGGTGCCGTTGAAGGTGAGGCGGTCGACGATGGCCGCGCAGAGTCGGGGGTCCGTAAACGTCTCGGTCCAGCCATCTGGGGCTGGCACTTGTTCCCTCACAAGAGTTGCGGCTGCCACCTGGCCGTATCCCGCTCCTGAGGTCCTCGTTGCTTCTCGCGGTAGCGCCCTGGTTTTCAAGGTGCTGCCTTGACCGTTCAGGTGCGAGGAAGGTGTGCCGGTGGCCGAGGCGAGACTGCAGGTCATCGCGGGCGGGGCCGTCCCGCAGGAACCGCTTGCGACGGACCCGTGGCAGTTCCAGACCACATGCGTCGACGCGTTCGTCGCCTCCTGGCGGGCCCGCGGGTTCAGCCCGGTGACCATCAACAATGACATCGGCCTGCTGGAGCGAACCCTCGCAGCTCTGGGCCGACCCGCGTGGGATGTGACGCCGGAGGACATCGACCGGGTGGTCGGCGACCTGGCGGTCAAGGGCCGGTCGACGTCGACCCGGCGCGAGTATGTGCAGATCTTCAAGGGGTTCCACCGGTTCCTGCAGGCCCGCAAGGCGGCCGAGATCGAGGCAGCGTTCGGTGTCCGGCTGGTTTGCCCGGTCGACGAGTTCAACGCCTCCCGGCATGTCGGCGACGACTCCCCGGCCCTGGTGCCGCCGCCGACACCGGAACGGGTAGCGGAGTCGAGGTCGTCCGTGAAGGCGCATACCGGATGCTCGCTGCCGCGCTGGAAGCGGAAGCCAACCATTACATAGCCGAGTTGGCTGCCGAATCCGATGAGCGCGGGCGGAGCATGGTGGTCCGCAACGGACGTCATAGGTCCCGGACCGTGGTCACCGCGGCCGGCCCGGTCGAGGTCATCCCGCCCCAGGTGAATGACCGTCGCGTGGACGAGGCCACCGGCGAGCGCCAGCGATTCTCCTCCAGGATCCTGGCCCTGTGGCGCTGCAGGTCGCCGACGTTCTCCGGGGTACTCCCGCTGCTCTACCTGAACGGACTGTCGTCCGGGGACTTCGTGCCCGCGCTGGAGCAGTTCATGGGCGGCACCGCTGGCCCGTCGCCCGCCGCGGTGACTCGGCTGACCAGGCGTGGGACTGGCGCGGGTGGGTCTTGCTGCGTGAGTGGGCGGGTAATTCGGTGGCGGGGTGGTGGGGGAGGGGCTACGGTGCGGGGGTTGGTAGAGAGCGGCGCCTGTCGGGGTGGCCGCGTCGGTCGTGTGTGTGATCAGGGAGGTGTGACCCGATGGCTGTTTCTGTGGCGGGTGTTGCCCGTATTCGGCTGATCGTGCAGTTCGCCTCTGTGGTCTCCGGCTGACTTCTTCCTGCTTGTGCGGCGCGCCTGTTGGGGGCGCGTGGGCCGGGGCCCTGTTCGAAGGGTTTCCGTTGTCTTTTTCTTTTCGTGATGCTTCCTCGCATGCCCTCGTGCCCTATGGGTGGGACGACGTGTGGGAGGCGGAGTTCGTGCCGTACGCCGAGCGCGGGTTGGTGCCCGGGCGGGTGGTGCGGGTGGACCGCGGGCTGTGTGACGTCTTCACGCCCGACGGGGTGGTGCGGGCCGACACCGAGTTCGTGGTGCCCAGGGACCCGATGCGCGTGGTGTGCACGGGGGACTGGGGCGCCGTGGACCCCGCGGGCCACGACCCGCGCTTCGTACGGGAGTTGCTGCCGCGGCGCTCCCGCTTCGTACGGTCGACGTCGTCCAAGCGGTCGGAGGGCCAGGTACTGGCCGCGAACGTGGACCATGTGGCGGTGTGCGTCTCGCTCGCCCTGGAGCTGGACCTGGGCCGGCTGGAGCGGTTCGTCTCGCTGGCCTGGGAGAGCGGGGCGCAGCCGCTCGTGGTGCTCACCAAGGCCGACCTGGTGCCCGACACCACCCACCTGCTCGCGGACGCCGAGGCCGCGGCCCCGGGGGTACGGGTGGTGGTGGCCAGCGCCGAGAGCGGCGAAGGGCTCGACGAGCTGCGCGAGGTGCTGTTCGCGGCCAGTACGGTGCTGCTCGGCCAGTCCGGCGCCGGCAAGTCGACGCTGACCAACGCGCTGGCCGGGGTGTCCGTCCAGGAGGTGCAGGCCACCAGGGACGCCGACGGCAAGGGCCGCCACACCACGACCACCCGGGACATGGTGCCGCTGCCGGGCGGCGGGGTGCTCATCGACACCCCGGGGCTGCGCGGTGTCGGCCTGTGGGACGCCGGGACCGGGCTCGGCCAGGTCTTCGCCGAGATCGAGCAGCTGGCCGAGGGGTGCCGCTTCCCGGACTGCTCGCACCGCACCGAGCCGGGCTGCGCGGTGCTCGCCGCGCTCGAGGACGGCACGCTGCCGGAGCGCCGCCTCGACAGCTACCGCAAGCTGCTGCGGGAGAACGCCTGGATCGCCTCCCGCACCGACCAGCGGCTGCGCGCCGAACTGCGCCGCGAGTGGAAGCAGCGGTCGGTCGCCGGCCGGGAGATGTACGTGCGCAAGCGGGGCGGAGGCGGCGGCCACCGCCACGGCGAGGTCCACTGACCTCCGCACCGCCCGCGCCGTCACCTCATCCGGCGCCGCCGCCCTTCCCGTGGCGGCGCCGGACACCCAGCGGACTGCCCTCGCTCCAGAAGGACCCGATGACCAGGGCGATGGCGAGCCCCACGATCACGATGCCCGAAATCACGCTGTAGGCCATGCCACGGCCTCCTCACATCCGCGCGGCCTTCACCGCATCGTCACGTTCGCTACCCGATCGTGATGTTCCCGTTGTGAGGAGGTCTCAACCCCGTTCCCAACAAGCCGTCCGAACGGCCCCGTTGGCTCGCTCGTGGGAATACGACAGTCCGTCAGTAGGACAAAAGGCGTACGGCGGCAGGCCCATCAGGCCGACGCCCGCACCACCAACTGCGTCCGCGTCACGATCGACGACAGCGCCAGGCCGCCCGCCTGCGCCGACCCGCCGGCGGAACCCCCCGACACCGGCCCCGCCCCCGGCCCCGCCCCCGCCTCGATCCGCCGCAGCAGCAACCGCGCCATCATCCGGCCCATCTCCTCGATGTCCTGCCGGATCGTGGTCAGTGGCGGGTCGGTCCAGTCCGCGACCGACACGATGTCGTCGAAGCCGACCACCGCCACGTCCTCCGGCACCCGCACCCCCCGGTTCCGCAGCATCCGCAGCGCGCCCGAGGCCATCACGTCGGACGCCGCGAACACCCCGTCCAGGTCCGGGAAGTCGTCCAGCAGCCGCGCCATCGCCCGGGCGCCGCCGTCCGGTGTGAAGTCGCCCTCCACGATCAGCCGCGGGTCCACACCGGGCAGCGCGTCGCGAAAGCCGTCCAGCCGGTCCACCGAGGAGGTCTGGTCCAGCGGCCCGGCGATGTGGCCGATCCGCCGGCGGCCCAGGTCCAGCAGATGGCGCACCGCCTCGCGCGCGCCGCCGCGGTTGTCGCAGTCGACGTAGAGCGTGTCGCTGTCGGACCAGTCCGGGCGGCCGCCGATCACGGTCGGCACCCCGGCCCGGCGGGCCAGCGCGGGCAGCGTGTCGTCGTCGTGCAGCGAGAAGATCAGCGCGCCGTCGACGTGGCCGCCGCCCAGATAGCGGCCCACCCGCTCGTGGTCGGCGGCGCCCTCGGTGAGCAGCAGCACCAACTGGTTGTCGTGCGCGGTGAGTTCCTTGCTGATGCCGCGCACCTGCTGGGCGAAGAACGGGTCGGCGAAGAAACGGGTCTCCGGCTCGGCCACGACCACCGCGATCGCGTCGTTGCGCCGGGTGACCAGCGCGCGGGCGGCCTGGTTGGGGACGTAGCCCAACTCCTCGACGGCTCGGCGCACCCGCTCGGCCAGCGGCGCGCGCACCCCCTCGCTGCCGTTGACCACGCGGGAAGCGGTTGCCCTGGACACCCCGGCCCGTGCGGCCACGGCCTCCAGGGTGGGGCGGTGCGCGAAGCTCGGGTCGGACAACGGAGGGCTCCTTCGCGCACGGATAACGAAAACTTAGGGACCGGTTCGGTACCGACAGCGTATCGGGTCGCCGGCGCCGTATGAGAGCGCTCTCTTCGTCCGTACCCAGGTCGGCCCCGGGCCGGGGGCGCCGGACCCCGGGAGGACCTCGGGCGGACCCCGGACAGACCCCGGACAGACCCCGGGCGGGGGCCCTGCGACGGAGCCCGTTCGACGGAGCCCCTTACGGTCGCGCGGCGGATGCCCCGGCGCGCGTACGGCGGGAGGATGGCCGTATGACGACCAGGACCGCACGGACCGAACTGAACGAGGCCGAGCTGGAGTACCTGCGGGGGCAGTTCCTCGCCCGGCTGGCCACGGTGGACGCGCAGGGGCGCCCGCAGACGAACCCGGTGGGCTTCTTCCTGCGGGCGGACGGCGCCGTGGACATCGGCGGGTTCGCGATGGGCACCACCCGCAAGTGGCGCAATGTCGCGGTCAACCCGAACGTGTCGCTCGTCGTGGACGACATGTCCCGGCCGGGCGACCCGCGCACCGCCCGCGGGGTCGAGATCCGCGGCACCGCCGAGCAGGTCGAGGGCCCGCACGGGTACGGCGAGCACATGAGCCCCGAGCTGATCCGCATCCACCCGCGCAAGATCATCAGCTGGGGCGTCGAGGGCCCCGCGGTCTGAGCCGTACGGCAGGGGGCGCGGGGGCGGGGACCGCGGGTCAGGGCTCGGAGAGCCGGCGACGGGAGCCCGGGGGAGCCGAGGGCGCGCTACCCCGCGACCACCGCGCCCACCCACGCACCCGTCACGATCAGGCACGCCATCAGCTCGACCAGCACCGACCCGCCGACCGTGCGCATCACCCGGCGGGTCGCGCTCCACGCGGCGCGGTGGCCGCCGATCCGGACCCGCTCGTGGACGTAGACGGCCCCGGTGAAGCCCAGCGGCGCGCCCAGCACGGGGACCAGGAAGAACCCCGCGGTGGCCACCCCGCTCGCGATCATCACCGTGCGCCAGGTGACGCCCGAGTCGCGGATACGGCGGGACGGCATCAGCCACAGCACCACTTGCGCCACCGCCAGCAGCCCGGTCGCACCGGCGAGAACGCCCCAGGTCAGCGTGGTGTGCTCCGAGGTGGCCCACCACAGCACCGCGGCCCAGCACAGCAGCGTCCCGGGCACGCCGGGGGCCGACACGCCCACGACGCCGAGCAGCATCACCGCGCCGATCAGGCACACCTGTGCGGTCCCCATGAGAGCCAGCCTGCCCGAATCCGGGCGCGTCCGCCGCATGGCGACGCGCCGGAGGCGGTGGTGTTACCGGATCGCGTCCCCCGGGCGGATGCGTCACCGGCCGGGCGGGTGGCGCGCCCCCGGCGTCGTACGGAGAGGGGGAAGCGGCGTCGTACGGAGCGGGCACGGCCCCGTACGGAGCGGGAGCCGACCGGCGGCCGGAGAACCGTTACGCCCGGCCGACGGCCGCGGGGGCGCGGCTACGCGGGGTCGCGGGCGATCCAGCCGCGCTCGTACGCGTGCCAGCCGAGCTGGAGGCGGGTGCGCACCCCGGCGATCTCCATCAGCCGCTTCACCCGCCGCTGGACCGTGCGCAGCCCGAGTTCGAGCTGCTTGGCGGTGGAGGCGTCGGTCAGGCCGGCCAGCAGCAGCGACAGGATGCGCAGGTCGGTGCGGTCGGGCTGCTCCCCGCCGTCCTCGGTGACCTGGCCGCCGGGCTCCAGGCGCAGCGGCATGGCCTGCCGCCAGACCCCCTCGAACAGCTCGGTGAGCGCCTCCAGCAGGCCGCTGGCGTGCACCACCAGCGCGGCCGGCTCCGAGCGGTGGCCCAGCGGCACCATTGCCAGCGTCCGGTCGGCCAGCATGAGCTTGGTCGGCACCCGCGGCGCCACCCGCACCTGCTCGTCGCGGTCCAGGGCCGCGGCCAGCTCGGCGAGCCCGTGCTGCCCGGTGACCGCGTCCCGCTCCAGGACGACGCGGTACGCCACCCCGCGGCGCGCGGCGTCGGCCTCCGCGTCGTTGTCGGCGCCGTCGACCGCGACGGGCCGGCCGGTGACCAGCGCGCACACCTCCGACTCGGCGCCGAGCTGGAGTTGGCGGAAGCGCCGTGCCACCGCCTCCTTGCCGGTGACCACTTCGACCAGGTCGTGCACGGCCGGTTCGGCCGCCTCGGCGCGGAACTCGGCGGCGAGCACGGCCGCCGCCGACTCCGCCTGCTCCAGGGCATGCCGGCGGCTGGCCAGCAGCGCGGACAGCGCGACCGCGGGCGGTGCGACCACCCAGCGGCCGGGCCGGGCGGAGGACCGGGCGACCAGGCCGTGCCCCTCCAGCCGGCGCAGCAGCCGCGCCGCCTCCTGCTCCGTGACGGACAACCGGTCGGCCAGCTGGCCGAGTTCGGCGGCGCCGAGCGCGACCAGGGCGCGGTAGGCGGACTCCTGTGCCTCGTCGAGGCCGATGGCACCGAGCAACGAAGGCCCCCTCGGGATGGGCGGCTTCGCGCTACCGGTACGCGACACCGGCGTTGACGACGGCATGGCGGGAACGAGCCGCGGCGGTTTCCCGCCGCCCCTATTTTCGCCTCCACCGGGCGCCTTCTGCCACTGTGATCCACATCGCAGCGGATGTCATACCCGGGGGGCATGTGCGAGCGGTGGTGCGCCGGGACGGCCCTGACGGAGGGGGCCGGGCCGACCCGGCGTTTCGCGTTTCCCGGTCCGCCCGGCGGTGGACAATAGGTGCATGAGCCAGCAGGGCGACGCACGCGGCAGCCAAGAGGACGACTGGTGGCGGCAGTTGTACGACGAGGGGGCCGCCGCCGGGGCATCGGGCGCCGGGAACGACTCCCTCGACGCGCACTTCGACTCGGCGCTGAACGCGATGACGCCACCTCCGCCGCCCCCGACCGAGACGCTGCGGCTGCGGCGCCCGACGCCGCCGCCCCCGCCGTCGTCCTGGCCGCGGCCGAACCGTCCGGTGGTCCCGCCGCCGATGCCGCCGGCGCCGCGCCAGGAGGAGCCCGCGGTGCCGCCGGCCCCGCCGTGGGACCCGTGGGCGGCCGCGCCGACTTTCGCGGAGCCCACGCAGGCGCCCCCGCAGGCGCCGCAGCCGGCGCCCGAGCCGGAGCCGACACCCGGCCCCGAGTCGGCTCCGGAAGAGGTGGAGGAACGGGCGTCGGCCGCACCGGAGTTGCCGCCGCGGCCGGGTTTCGCGCCGGACCCGCGCGCGGCTGCGGCGTACGCACCCGAGCCCGCCTACGAGGCCGAGCCCGCGCCGGGGCCCGCACCCGGGCCCGTACCCGAACCGGCGGCTGAGCCCGCCCCCGAACCGCCGCACGCACCCGACCCCCGGGCCTCCGACGCGTACGCCCCGCCGCCCGCCACGCCGTGGGACGCCTGGGTCACCCCGCGCCGCGCGGCGCCGCCGCCTCCCACTCCGTCCGCGCCCACCGCGCCGCCCCCGGCCGAGGACTGGTCGTCCCAGCAGCCCCCGGCGCCCGATCCGACCCCCGAACCGACCCCCGAAGCGGCCCCGGAACCGGAGCCGCCCGCCGCGCCGCCGCCGTACGTGGACCTGGTCGACGACCCGGCCGCAGGCACCTCAACTCCGGTGCGGGACGAGCCCGTTGACGCCCGCCCGGCCGAGGCGCCCGCTTTGCCGTCGCCGTATGCGGACCTCGTGCCGGACCCGGCGGCGCACCGCCCCGAGCAGCAGGAGTCGGAGCAGCCGGAGGCGCAGGCGCAGCCGGAGGAGGCGTCAACGCACGTACCCGGCACGCCGGTTGACGCGCCTCCTGCCCCGGTTGACGCCCGCCCGGCCGAGGCGCCCGCGTCGCCGTCGCCGTACGCGGACCTCGTGCCGGACCCGGCGGCGCACCGCCCTGAGCCGCAGGAGCCGGAGCTGCCCGAGGGGCGGGCGCAGCCGGAGGAGGCGTCAACGCACGTACCCGAAAAGCCCGAACCCGCCCCGGAGCCCGCGCCCGAACCCGCTCCCGTCGCGCCGCCGACGCCCGCACCGGAAGCGCCCGTTGCCGGCGCCGCAGGCGACACCGCGTTCGGGGAGGGCGAGGTCCGGTGGGCGCCGGAGCTGCCGCCGGGGTGGGTGCCCGCGGCCGCGCCCGTGCAGGTGGTGGACGCGGCCACCGAGGTGGGCGTGGTCGGTGGCGGCCCGCCGACGTACGGCGCCGAGCCGACCGCGTGGCCCGAGGCGGACCCGGACGGGCTGGACGCGCTGGTGCCCGACACCGTGCTGGACGGCGCGGCGTACGGCGTGCTGACGCTGCGGAGCGCCGCGGTGCGCGGCGACTCCGCCCGCTACCGGGGCGAGCCGCGCCGCGACGCGCTGCTGACCGCGCGGTTCGGCACGGGCGAGGGGGCGCTGCTGCTGGTGGCGATGGCGAGCGGCGCGCGCGGCGCCGATGACGCGCACCGGGCCGCGCAGGACGCGGTGCGGTGGATCGCGGGCGCGGTCGGCCGCAGCCGGGCCCGGCTGGCCGACGACATCCGCGCCGCGCGCCGCGGCTCGCTGAAGTCCGGCCTGCACCGGCTGACCGACCGTTGCTACGGCCGGCTGCGCGCCCGCGGCGAGGACCTGGGCCTGGACGAGGGCGCCTACACCGCGTCGGTGCGCTGCCTGCTGCTGCCGGTCGACCCCGAGTGCCGTATCCGGCTGTTCTTCGGGGTGGGTGAGGGCGGCCTGTTCCGTATCCGCGAGGGTGCTTGGCAGGACCTGGACCGTGCGCCGGACGAGGCGTCGGCGCCGTTCCGGTTCCGGGCCGCTGTCGCCCAGCCGGGTGACGCGCTGGTGATGTGCAGCGCCGGGCTGGCCGAGCCGCTGCGCGGCGAACCCGGGCTCGCCGACCACCTCGCCGGACGCTGGGGCCAGGGCCGCCCGCCGGGCCTGGCGGCCTATCTCGCCGACGCCCAGACCCGGGTCAAGGGCTATGCCGACGACCGTACGGTGGTGACCGTCTGGGATGCGTGATCGCCCCATCCGTGGGGTGATGGGGGCATGGCGAAGCAGACGGTGGCCGAGCAGTTCGTCGACATCCTCGCGCGGGCGGGGGTGCGGCGGCTGTACGGGGTGGTCGGTGACAGCCTCAACCCCGTGGTGGACGCGGTGCGCCGCAACCGCGCCGTGGAGTGGGTGCATGTGCGGCACGAGGAGACCGCGGCCTTCGCGGCGGGCGCGGAGGCCCAGCTCACCGGGCGGCTGGCGGCCTGCGCGGGCTCCTGCGGCCCGGGCAACCTGCACCTGATCAACGGCCTGTACGACGCGCACCGCTCGATGGCGCCGGTGCTGGCGCTCGCCTCGCACATCCCGAGCAGCGAGATCGGCACCACCTACTTCCAGGAGACGCACCCCGACCGGATCTTCCAGGAGTGCAGCCACTACAGCGAGCTGGTCTCCAACGCCGCCCAGATGCCGCGGGTGCTCCAGACCGCGATCCAGCACGCGGTGGGCCAGGGCGGGGTGTCGGTGATCAGCCTGCCCGGCGACATCGCGGCCCACCAGGCGCCGCAGCGCACCGAGGAGCACGCGCTGGTCACCCGGCGCCCCGCGATCCGCCCGGGGGATGCCGAGATCGACGCGCTGGCCCGGCTGGTGGACGGCGCCCGGCGGGTCACCCTCTTCTGCGGCAGCGGCACCGCGGGCGCCCACGACGAGGTGATGGCGCTCGCGCAGAAGATCAAGTCCCCGGTGGGGCACGCGCTGCGCGGCAAGGAATGGATCCAGTACGACAACCCCTTCGACGTCGGCATGAGCGGGCTGCTCGGCTACGGCGCCGCGTACGACGCCATGCACGAGTGCGACCTGCTGATCCTGCTGGGCACCGACTTCCCGTACAACGCCTTCCTGCCCGACGACGTGACCCTCGTGCAGGTCGATGTGCGGCCCGAACACCTGGGGCGGCGCTCGAAGCTGGACCTGGCGGTGTGGGGCGACGCGGGGGAGACGCTGCGCTGCCTGCTGCCGAAGGTGCGGGAGAAGCCCGACCGGGCCTTCCTGGACCGGATGTTGAAGAAGCACAGCGACGCGCTGGAGGGCGCCGTCAAGGCGTACACCCGCAAGGTGGACCGGCACGTGCCGATCCACCCGGAGTACGTCGCCTCGGTGCTGGACGAAGTGGCCGCCGACGACGCGGTGTTCACCGTGGACACCGGGATGTGCAACGTGTGGGCGGCGCGCTATCTGACGCCCAACGGCAGGCGGCGGGTGATCGGTTCGTTCTCCCACGGGTCGATGGCCAACGCGCTGCCGCAGGCGATCGGCGCGCAGTTCCTGGACCGCGGGCGGCAGGTCGTCTCGATGTCGGGCGACGGCGGGTTCAGCATGCTGATGGGCGACTTCCTCACCCTGGTGCAGCACGACCTGCCGGTGAAGGTGGTGCTCTTCGACAACTCCTCGCTCGGCATGGTGGAGCTGGAGATGATGGTCGAGGGCCTGCCCGCGTACGGCACCGCCAACCGCAACCCGGACTTCGCCGCGATCGCCCAGGCCGCGGGCGCCTTCGGGGTGCGGGTGGAGCGGCCGAAGGACCTGCGCGGCGCCCTGAAGGACGCGTTCCGGCACAAGGGTCCGGCGTTGGTCGACGTGGTGACCGACCCGCACGCGCTGTCCATCCCGCCGAAGATCACCGGTGAGCAGATCGGCGGGTTCGCGCTGTCGATGGGCCGGACCGTGCTGGACGGCGGCGTCGGCAAGATGGTCCAGCTCGCCCGGGCGAACCTGCGCAACGTGCCGCGCCCGTAGGCGGGTTCGTGCCCGCTGATCGGGTGGTTCGGTCCCTCGGACGGGGCCGAACGGCCCGCCGGGAGGCATCGGATGAGTGGACGCATCCCTGGGGGGAATGCCTATCGACAGGGGAACGAAGACCGGGCCGAACGGGGGAAGCAGGACGAACATCACGGGGTACCGGTTGCGGCGCGCGGTACGGCGGGCTGATCTGCCCGCGGTCGCCGAGACCCGCAGGGTCCTTCGGGACAACCTGCGGAAGTGGGGCGCCGCCGCTCTGGTGGACACGACGGAACTACTGGCCAGCGAACTCCTCACCAACGCACTCCAGCACACCTGCGGGGGCGCCGTGCTGACCGCGACGCTCACGCCGCAGGAGACCCCGGCCGGCGCTCCCGGGCAGCGGCTGCGGATCGAGGTCCGCGACACCGTGGCCCGCCTGCCGCGCCCGCGGCACTGGGACGCCGAACGGCCCGACGACCAGGGCACTTCGGGGCGCGGCCTGCTGCTGGTCGAGGCGCTCGCCGACGACTGGGGAGTGCGGCCGTGCGCGGCGGGCGGGAAGGAGGTCTGGTTCGAACTGCGGTCAGAGGCGGCGTAGTTGCTGCCGCCACCGGCGCAGGGCGGCCACGGATCGCACGGATCGCACGGCGCGCCGCACACCGGGGGCGCGTACACGAACGGCGTGGCCGCGGGCGGACCGCTGTCCGCCCGGCAGCCACGCCGCCGCATGTCGCGCCCTGCACCCGGACCAGCCGACCCGTACAGCTCGACCGGCCCGGACCGTTGCCGGGATCAGCCGAACTGCCGCTCCAGGTCCTGGAGTTTGCGCTCCAGCGAGTCCAACCGCGGCAGAGTCAGCGTGTCGTCCTCGGCGATCAGGTCGATCGGCGCCGGACCCGACCCCGTCGCCGACGGCTCGGCGGAGGACGAAGCGGGCTGCTCCGCTGCCGAGTTGGCGGGAGCCGCCGTGCTCTCGCGCACCGGCTGGAGTGCCGGGCGCGCCCGCACCGGCAGTTCGCCGGACGGCAGCTCCATCGAGGGGCCTATGGCAGGCTCCGAAGCGGCCTGGCCGGTACCCGCCGCGCCTGCCGCGGGCAACTCGACCTGGCGGCCGCCCCGGCCACCGCGCGGCCACGGCCGCCCCTGTCGGGTGAGCGCCTTGATCTTCGCGCGCTCCATCCGGTCGTGCTCGCGGCGCCGTATCTCCGTCTGCTCGCGCTGCCGCTTGTCCTCGCGGACCTCCTCGACCGCCTCGTCCAGCGAGCGCACGCCCTCCAGCAGCATCAGCGACCAGGCACCGTAGGTCTCGCGCGGGGCGCGCAGCCACCGCACCATCCGGATCTGCGGCAACGGCCGCGGCACCAGGCCCTGTTCGCGCAGCGCCGCCCGGCGGGTCTGCTTCAGCGCGCGGTCGAAGAGCACCGCGGCCGACAGCGACATCCCGGCGAAGAACTGCGGTGCGCCGGCGTGCTCCACCCCGCGCGGGGCGTGCACCCAGTTGAACCAGGCCGCGGCGCCGGCGAACATCCACACCAGCAGGCGCGAGCCGAGCGCCGCGTCGCCGTGGCTGGCCTCGCGGACCGCCAGCACCGAGCAGAACATCGCCGCGCCGTCGAGCCCGAACGGCACCAGGTACTCCCAGCCGTTGGTCAGACCGAGGTTCTGCCGCCCGAAGCCGACCAGGCCGTGGAAGGACAGCGCGGCGGCCACCGCGGCGCAGCAGAACAGCAACACGTACGAGGCGCTGCCGTACACCGCTTCCTTGCGGCGGCGGCGCTCCTCGCTGCGCTCCCAGGAGTCGCCCTGGGCGGCGCTGTCACCGGACGTGCGGCGGTTGCGGAAGACGAAGACGCAAGCCGCGAGGACGACCAGGCCGATACCGGCCGAGATCATCCAGTCCAGCGATATGTCCGTGATTCTCATATGCGATTCCTCGTGTCGCTTCCGTCGCGCTCGGGCCGTTGGGGCTGCTTACGACCGACATCATCGTGCAGAGTCCGGATGGGTGCAGACCTTACGGCACAAGAGCACGCGTACGGGTCCCCGGGTACTCGAACTCACGTGCCAGAACGGCTTAGTTGAGCGTGATCGTAGCGCGGAAGGTCAGACCGCGGACGCGCGGCGGTCGAGACGGGCGCCGGTCTGCCGCCGCGGACAGGTGGTGCAGGTGTCCGCGGGGCTGATGGTGTAGTAAAGGCAGCAGGTGAGGCGGGTGCGCGAGGCGGTCGAACACCCGCCGACGACTGACGGGACGTCAGTTTCCGTGGCCGGGCGGAAGCCCGCGCCGCCGGCGAACGGGTGGGTGTCGCCCGGCAGCAGCGCGGCCAGTTCGGCCACCGCGCGCTCCTCCTGGTCGAACAGCCGCCCGACGTACCACAGCCCTTCGGTGATCTCGTCGGTGACCATGCCCCACAGGGCGTGTCGGCCGCGCCGCAGCAGCGGCCCGAAGCCCGCGAGCACCGGCTCGACGTGTTCGGCGACCGCCGCCCGCAGCTCGTCGCGCAGCGCGGCGGCGTGCGGCGCGGGGCGCGCGCCGGGCAGCGCCGCGACCGGGTCGTCCGGCAGGCAGCTGAACGACCGGGTCCGTACGGTGATCCGGCCCGAGGCGGCGTGGAAGGCCACGTCGTCGACCGGCAGGCGCGGCACCCGGCCGTGCAGGAACCACGGCACCGTGAAGAGCAGGCAGGCCGGCCACAGGTAGCGGTGCAGCGCGAGGGTCGCCGCGACGTCGGGGCGCGGCGGGCGCGGCCGGTGGTGGGTCGACTCCGCTGTGGTCCTCGTCACGAACGCGTCGAGTGCGGCGCCGCCGTCGGCGAGGTCGCGCGCGCCGATCCAGCCCGCGCCGGTGGGCGGCGGGGCGGCGGTGATCCGCAGTTGCGGGAAGACCGCGGACAGCCGGGCGTAGGAAGCGCTCGTCGCAAGCATGGTAAGGCTTACCTTAACCACCCCCGGAAGGGTTTACGCTAGCGGCCGTACGCCGGACGGGTGAGTGCGCCGGCGCACACGGCAGCTGGACCGTAACGGTGCAGGTCAGATGGTTTTCGCGGGGCAGTGGTCGGGCGTCTCCGGCCGGGTTCAGGTGTTTTTCCGGGGCGGTGCCGCCGTGGGGGCCCGCGGGGGAGGAAGGAGCGGGACACGGTGGAGCACGCCGCGCCGATGGTGCCGCCCGCCCGCGGTCCCGAGCGGCTGTCCGTACGGGACCAGGTGCTCGACGGGCTGCGCGCCGCGATCGTCTCCGGGCACCTCGCACCGGGCTCCGTGCACTCCGCGCCGGCGCTCGCCGAGCGGTACGGCGTCTCCGCCACCCCCGTCCGCGAGGCGATGCAGGCGCTGTCCCGCGAGGGCGCCGTCGAGGTGCTGCCCAACCGCGGGTTCCGCGTCGCGGAGTACACCGCGCGCGACCTCGCCGAACTGGCGCAGGTGCGGGCGCTGCTCGACGTCCCCGTGGTGCTCGGGCTGGCCCGTACGGTGCCGCCCGCCCGCTGGGAGCAGCTGCGGCCGCTGGCGGACGAGGCGGCGGCGCGGGCGGCGTGCGGCGACGTCGGGGCGTACGCGGAGGCGGACCGCGCCTTCCACCGCGCGGTGCTGGGGCTGGCCGGCAACCGGCACCTGGTCGCGGTGGCGGACGAGCTGCACTGCCGTACGCAGTGGCCCGCGGCCGCGGTCTGGCGCGAGGGGAGCGCGCTCGCCGTACGGGAGCGGCTGACCGCCGACGCCGCGGAGCACGGTGCGCTGCTCGACGCGGTCGCCTCCGGCGGGGCGGAGCGGGTGGAGGACGCGGTGCGGCGGCACTTCGGGCCGGGGGCATAGGGCTTCCGGCGGGGCGCGGCGGAGGCGTGGCCGCGGGGCCCGACCGGTCCGCGGTGCGGGGGAACCGGCCAGGTGGCCGGAAGCGGGGCGGGAGGTATTCGGCCGTTCACCCGGGGCCCGGCCGGGGCTGCCCGCGAGTACCGCGCCGGCCGCCGGCGGAGGAGCGGGTCGTATACGTCCGGATACGAAGCCCGCGGCGGAATCTGTCCCTCCGCTGTTCCGCGGCGCTTGCCCCAACGCTCGGCAAAGTCGTGCCCATAGCCTCGGCGGAGTGTGAACACTGCGCCGCCTAGGGCTCGTTCATGCAGGCCAGTCGCATGATGACCGAAAGTTGCTTACTGCATACACCTATCGTCCGGTGGCCGTTGACGGGCGGCCCGCGGCGGATCGACCATCCGTTTAGGTGCTCAATACACATGAATCTGTGTTGCGGGCGCGTTGCGTGTGCCGAGTGGACGGAGAAGCGCATGTGCGGCATCACCGGATGGATTGCCTACCAGCGGGACCTGGCCGGGGAACGGCGGACGGTCGACGCGATGACCGAGACGATGTCCTGCCGGGGCCCGGACGACCGGGGCACCTGGATCAGCGGCCCGGCGGCGCTGGGCCACCGCAGGCTCGCCATCATCGACCTGCCCGGCGGCCGCCAGCCGATGAGCGTCGAGACCCCCGGCGGCACCGTGGCCATGGTCTACTCCGGCGAGGCGTACAACTTCACCGAGCTGCGCGCCGAACTGGCCGGCCGCGGCCACCGGTTCACCACCGACTCCGACACCGAGGTGGTGCTGCACGGCTACCTGGAGTGGGGCGCGGCCGTCGCCGAGCGGCTCAACGGCATGTACGCGTTCGCCATCTGGGACGACCGCGAGCAGAAGCTCGTCATGATCCGCGACCGGATGGGCATCAAGCCCTTCTACTACTACCCGACCGCCGACGGCGTGCTGTTCGGCTCCGAGCCCAAGGCGATCCTGGCCAACCCGCTCGCCGAGCGGACCGTCACCCTCGACGGGCTGCGCGAACTGCTCGTCATGGTCAAGACCCCCGGGCACGGCTTCTGGGACGGCATGCACGAGGTCGAACCCGGCACCGTGGTGACCGTCGACCGCTCCGGCATCCGCACAAACGCGTACTGGCGGCTGGAGACCCGCCCGCACACCGACGACCAGCAGGCCACGATCCGCCACGTCCGCACCCTGCTCGACGACATCGTGCGGCGCCAGCTCGTGGCCGACGTGCCGCGCTGCACGCTGCTGTCCGGCGGCCTGGACTCCTCCGCGATGACCGCGCTGGCCGCGCAGCAGCTCGGCCGCACCGGCGAGACCGTACGGAGCTTCGCGGTCGACTTCGTCGGGCAGGCCGAGAACTTCGTCGCCGACGAGCTGCGCGGCACCCCCGACACGCCGTTCGTCCACGACGTCGCCCGCACCTCCGGCACCGAGCACCAGGACATCGTGCTCGACTCCGACCAGCTCGCCGACCCCGAGGTGCGCTCGAAGGTGATCGCGGCCAGGGACCTGCCGGCGGGCTTCGGCGACCTGGACGCCTCGCTCTACCTGCTCTTCAAGGCGATCCGCGGGCACTCCACCGTGGCGCTGTCGGGGGAGTCGGCCGACGAGGTGTTCGGCGGCTACCTCCAGTTCTTCGACCCCGAGGCCCGCAAGGGCCTCACCTTCCCCTGGCTGGAGAACTTCGGCCGACACTTCGGCGACGACGAAGCGATCCTCCGCGACGACCTCAAGCACAGCCTCGACCTCGCGTCCTACGTCGCCGACTCCTACGCGACCGCCTCCGGCGAGGTGCAACGGCTCGCCGGCGAGAGCGACTTCGAGTTCCGGATGCGCACGATCTCCTATCTCCACCTGACCCGCTTCGTGCGGATTCTGCTCGACCGCAAGGACCGCGCCAGCATGGCGGTCGGCCTCGAGGTGCGCGTGCCCTTCTGCGACCACCGCCTGGTCGAGTACGTCTACAACGCGCCCTGGGCACTCAAGTCCTTCGACGGCCGGGAGAAGAGCCTGCTGCGCGAGGCGACCGCCGACGTGCTGCCGCGCTCGGTCTACGACCGCGTCAAGAGCCCCTACCCCTCCACGCAGGACCCGGCCTACGCCGTCGCCCTCCAGAAGCACGTCAAGGAGATCCTCGCGCAGCCCGGCCACCCCGTCTTCGAACTCGTCAGCCGCAGCGTCCTCGAAGAGGCGGTCCGCGTCGACAGCCCCCAGATCACCCAGGCGTCCCGCCGCGGCCTCGAACGCACCCTCGACCTGGCGCTGTGGCTCGACCTCTACCGGCCCACCCTCAAACTCACGTGATCCGTCAGTGAGTTCACCCGCCGCACCGGCCGCTGTTCGCCGCCGCCGGTGCGGCGGGCCTCACACCAGCCAGGCGCCGTCGCGCATGACGGTGCGCCCGCGCAGTTCCGGCTCGCCGCGCCAGGCCCGTACGGTCACCGGCGTCACCCGCAGGTACACGAACGCGCCCTCCTCCGCGCGCGGGTCCCACCCGAACTTCCCGGCGAACGCCTCGGCCGCGCCCGGGGGCACCTCCTCGGCCGGGAAGCACGCGGCCGTACCCGAGACCAGCACCACGTCGGCGGTGTCCGGGAGGGAGAGGCGGACCCGGGGCTCGGTCCGCAGGTTGCGTACGGTCGCGGAAGCGGCGCTCGTACACATCCACACCGCGTCCTCGTGCCACACGAACCACAACGGCACCTGGTGCGGGCCGTGTTCAGGGTGCGCCGTCGCTACCCACACCTCCCGCTCGCCCCGAAGCCGCCCCACCACCGAGCGCACCCGCTCCGCCGCCCCCCGCCGGCCAACTCCCTTGTCCGCTCTGCCGCCTTCGGGCGAGCCGCCTGTCCGGCGTTCATCGCCGGTGTCGTAGAAGCGGGTGAGGTACGCCTCTGCCGGCAGAGCGCTCTGCCGCATGAGGGAGAACACTTCGGCGCCGTTCTCCGGCACGTCGTACATTGCGAAGGATTCGGAGAATCCCGCGTAGCTGACACCGTCCAGGCCATCGCAATACTCCGAGGAGTCGGCCTCGGCGAGCGCTATGGCCTCCTCCGAAGTGGACGCCCGCCAGATGGTGACGCGCTCCTCGAACGCGCCGAGATCTGCGTGGAAGTAGACGGATCGAACTCCGTACCAGCCCATTTTCCCCCCTCGGTTCACGTGAAGCCGAGGCTATCGGTGCCGGTCGTGACGCGCCCCGCGGGCGAACGCGGGTCCGCACGGGGGCTGTTGCGGGGCTGGGGCGGCTGGAAGGGTGGGGGCATGGAACGGACCGGGGATTCACCCGAGCGGGGGCGTGCCCTCCAGGAGGCCGGGTACCGGAAACTGCAACGGGCGTTCGCGGCGTGTGCGGAGCCGGTGTACCGGATACGGGACCCGTGGCTCGCCCCCTGCACGCTGGCCGAGGGCCATACGGTCGACGGCTCGCTGCAATCGCTCACCCTCGCCTACGGCTCCTGGGACACCGGGCAGCCGCATCTGCACATCACGACGTGGCGGGACCTGCCCGGGCAGGACTTCGAGCCCGACGCTGCCGCCGAGTTCCCCGACACACCGGGGGAGGAGATCACGGTCGGCATCGACGGCCGCCCGGCCGAGGCGAGACTCCTGCGGTCGGCGGGCGGCGCCTGGCTGCTGCGGGCGGACCCCGGACGGGTTCACCTGCTGGCCTTCGGGCGTGGCCCGATGGGGGACCTGGCCTTCGAACGGCTCGTGGACATCACGCCGGTGATCGACGCCCGCCGTAGCTTCCTGGCCTCCCGCCGCCGGGGTAGGTAGGAGCGCTCCTCAGTGCGCCGGGGGATTCCCGGCCCACACCGGGGGAGTCCGGCCCGTCCAGGGGCCGGCCTGTTCGAGTTGGCCGGCGAGGCGGAAGAGGCGGCCCTCTTGGCCGTAGCCGGCGGCGAACTGCATGCCGATCGGCAGCCCCGTGCCGGGGTCCGCCGTCACCGGCACGGACATGGCGGGCGTGCCCGCCGCGTTGAACGGCGTGGTGAACGGCGAGCGGTCGAAGATGCGGTCGATCCAGCCGAGGCCGTCCAGCGTCTCCGCGCTCTGGGCGAGGGCGCCGAGCGGTGCGGGAAGCTCCGGCAGGGTCGGGGTGAGCAGGATGTCGTGGGCGTCGAAGTACCGTGCCAGACTCCGGGCGACCTGGTTCCGCATCGTGAGCGCGGTGACGAACTGTGCGCCGCTGACCTGCTGCCCGTAGCGGTAGCCGGCAAGGGTCACCGGTTCGAGGGTGGAGGAGTCGACGGGCCGGCCGAAGGCGGCGGCCAGACCGTCGACCGTGGCCGCGAGGTTCGCCGTGTGCAGACGGGCGTTGGCCAGGACGTACTCCTCCCAGGCGGCCCCGAGGCCGACCTCGACCTCCTCGACCTGGTGGCCGAGCGATTCCAGCAGCCGTACCGTGCGGGAGAGGGCGTCGGCCACCGGTGCGGTGGTGCGGCGCCCGCCCCACGCCTGGGCGAGGACGCCGATCCGCAACGAGCCCGGAGGGCGGGTGACTTCCTCGGCGTACGGCCGGGACGGCTGCGGGGCGAAATAGGGATCGCCCGGTTCCGGGCCGCGGATCGCGTCGAGCAGAGCCGCGCTGTCGCGTACGGTGCGGCTGACGCTGCCGTGCACGGCCAGTCCGCTGAACAGCTCGTCGAAGTCGGGGCCCATGGAGACGCGGCCACGGCTGGGCTTCAACCCGAACAGGCCGTTGTGGGCGGCGGGCACCCGCAGCGAGCCGGCGGCGTCGGTGCCGTGCGCGATCGGGACCACCCCGGCGGCGACGGCCGCCGCCGCGCCCCCGCTGGACCCGCCCGCGCTCCGCCCCAGGCTCCACGGGTTGCGGGTCGCGCCGTACAGCACGGACTCCGTCGTGATGCTGTAGGCCAGCTCCGGCGTCGCGGTACGCCCGAACGTCACGAGGCCGGCGCGCCGCAGGCGCCGCATCACGGCGGAGTCGGCGCGGGCGACGTTGCCGGCCGCGAGGCGGCTGCCGAGCTCCGTGCGCCGCCCGGCCATGGTGACCCCGATGTCCTTGATCAGGAACGGGACCCCCGCCAGCGGTGCGCAGCCGGGCTCGGGCTCGGGCTTGGGCTCGTCGTCGGTCGGCCAGGTCTCCACGATGGCGTTGATCCGCGGGTTGACCGCCTGTGCGGCCTCGCGTGCGGCGGCCTCCAGTTCGGCGCGGGTCACCTCGCCTTGGGCCACCAGCTCCGCCAGCCCGACCGCGTCGAAGTCCACGTACTCGGTCACTTTCACTGCCACTCCCACCAGGAAGAACGATACTGCTGAGTCGCTGACGATACTGTACGGTATCAAGTGGCACGGACTGGTACCGTAGGAGCGGCGGGACAGGGGCCCCGCGGCACCGACCGGACGTCACGGAGCAGTCATGGCATCGACCACCAGCAGACCGGGCAGGGTGGCGAAACTGCCTCCTCGCGAGCGCATCCTCGACGCGGCGGAGGAGCTGTTCCAGCGCGAGGGAATCCGGCGGGTGGGCGTCCAGGCGATCGCCGAGAAGGCCGAGACCACCAAGATGGCGATCTACCGGCACTTCGAGACCAAGGACGCGCTGGTCGCGGAGTGGATGCGGATCGTCGCCGCGGACTACCAGGCGGCCTTCGACCGGGTCGAGACGGAACACCCCGGCCGGCCCGGGGAGCAGATCCTTGGGCTGGCCCGCTTCATCGCCGAGGGGTTGCCCGGCATCTCGCACCGGGGCTGCCCGTTCATCAACTCCCTCGCCGAACTGCCCGACCGCTCCCATCCCGCACGCCAGGTGATCGAGAAGCACAAGGCCGACCAGATGCGCAGGCTGGTCGGCATGTGCGCCGAGGCGGGGCTGCCCGACCCCGAGCAGGCCGCGGCCGAGATCACCTTCGTCCTCGAAGGCGCGCAGGTCAGCACCCAGAACGGCAGCGTCGACCAGGTGGGGGACCGCCTGATGCGGATCGTCGAGGGAATCGTGGACCGGCACCGCGCCCCCGCCGGCGCGTCCCGGCAGGCCGCCGGCTGACGGTCGGCGCGGCCGAGGACACCGCCGGTTCGCCGGCTTGTCGGATCAGCCGGTTCACCGGATCAGCCGGTTCACCATTCACCAGTTCGCCGGTTCACCGGCCCGGTTCCGTGTACATCGCCTGGGTGCCCACGACCGTCAGCAGCGCGAGCTTCTCCGCGGTGTCGGTCCCGGCGCGCGGGGCGAACCAGAGCAGCCGCTGCCGGCCGTCCTCGCTGAAGAGGCTGAGGCAGTGGAGGTCGAGCATGCCGACGGTGGGGTGGACGATCCGTTTCCGCTCGTCCCTGCGCACCTCCACGTCCTGCTCGGCCCACATCGCCTCGAACTCCGGTGACAGCTGCCGCAGTTCGGCCAGCAGCCTGGCCGCCTCGGCGTCCCCGGGGCTGCGCCGTCCGACCGCCGCGCGCAGGTCCGCGACGAACGAGCGCGACTGCGCGGCGAGGTCCTCGGGCGGGTAGACCTGCCGCGCGGCCGGCTCGGCGAACCACCGGTGGATGAAGCTGCCCGCACGGCCGGGGCGGGTGGACAGGTCGCCGAGCATCGCCACGCACAGCGGGTTCTGCACCAGCACGGCGTGCAGGTCGGTGCAGACCATCGCCGGGGTCCGGTCGATGCGCGTCAGCAGGTCGAGCAGCGCGGGGTGGACGTGCGACGCCGTGCCGCCCTGGTCCGGGAGCGGGCGGTTCGCCAGCCGGTACAGGTGGTCGCGTTCGTCGTGGCTCAGGCGCAGGGCGCGGGCGAGGGCCGCGAGCATCTGGTCGGAGGGCTGCGAGCCGGCGCCGCGCTCGAGCTCGGTGTAGTACTCCACCGAGGCGCCCGCCAGCACGGCCACCTCGCCGCGCCGCAGACCGGGAACGCGGCGCCGCGGCCCGGGCACGAGCCCGACGTCCTCGGGGCGGATGCGCTCGCGCCGCGAACGCAGGAAGTCCCCGAGCTCGGCGTACCTCGTGGTCGACATGCTCCCAGCCTCCCCGAGCGGCGCCCTCCGTGCCAGGGGATGCCGTCCCCACCTTCCGGAGCAACTGTCGCGGTCCCGCGCCGCCCCGCAGAGTGGAGGCCATGAACACCTCACCCCACGACACGCGTACCGGCTCCGGCGCCTCGCCGGCCACCGGGAAGACGGTCCTGATCACCGGCGGCACCAGCGGGATCGGCGCCGCGACCGCCCGCCTCCTGCTCGGGCGCGGCCACCAGGTCGCCGTCACCGGGCGCGACCCCGGCCGGCTCGAGTCCTTCCTCGACGAGGTCGGCCACGCCGACCGCGTCCTGGGCCTGGTGGCCGAGGCCGCCGACTGGGACGCCACGAACGCGGCGGTCGCCGCCACGGTGGACCGCTTCGGGGCACTCGACGCGGCGATCGCGAACGCGGGCTACGCGTCCGCGGACCACTTCCGCGCGGACAGCGACAGCGTCTTCGACGACGGCGACCCGGAGCTGTGGGCGCCGATGGTGCTCGCCAATGTGCTCGGCCCGGCACTGCTGGCCAAGGCTGCCCTGCCCCACCTCGAACGGTCCCACGGCCGGGTGGTGCTCCTGGGCAGCGTGGTCGGCGTCAAGAACAGCCCGGGCAACCTCTACTCCGCCACGAAGTGGGCCGTGGTCGGCCTCGCCGAGAACCTCCGCCTGCACGTCACGACCCGCGGCATCGGTGTCACGCTCGTCAACCCCGGCCTGATCGACACCGCGTTCTGGGAGGGCGGGGCGCCGCCTGTCGCGATGGGCCCGGAGGCGGTGGCCGAGGCGATCGGCTTCGCGCTCGACCAGCCGGCGGGCGTCGACCTCAACACGGTCACGATCCGCCCCATCGGCCAGACGCTCTGACGCCCGGATGCCCTGATGCTCTGACGGTCCGCGCTTGCCGGGTGCGCCCGCCTGCGGCGCACCCGGCCGCCCCGCCCCGCCCCGCGCCGCGCTCAGTGGGGCGGGGCGGCGAGGACGGTCCGGACGAGGGCGGCGACGTCGTGGCGGATGTCGTCGGGGGTGCGGCCGGAGGCGAGGAGTTCGTCCACGAGGTCGGCGCGGAGGGCGCCGAGGAGGACGTGGGCGGTGTAGGCGGGTGAGGCGGCGGCGGGGGAGTCGGTGCGGGCGATGAGCGCGCGCAGGACGTCGTGCGTCCAGACGTAGTGGGGGGCGCGCAGGAGCCCGGCGCCGCTGAGTTCGCGGGCGGCGGTGAGGTGGCGGTGGGTGAGTTTGAAGGTGACCAGTTCGTCGAACAGGGCGAGGACGCGGGTCAGCGGGGGCGCGGCGGAGCCGAGGGGCGGGTCGGGCTGTTCGAGCGCGGACCGCAGGGGTGCCGCGTGCGCGGCGAAGAGCGCGTCGAGCAGGCCGTCGCGGCTGCCGAACGCGCGGAAGAGGGTGCCCTTGCCGACGCCCGCCGCCGCGGCGATGTCGTCCATGGAGACGGACCTGGGCGCGTCGGTGTCGGCGAACAGCGCGGCGGCGGCCTCGAGGACGAGTTCACGGGGGAACGCGGGCCGCCCGGGCCGCCGGGCCGCCGTCGGCGACGCCTTGGTCGTCTCCGTTTCGGACTGGCGGTCCGAAACGGTGCTACGGTGTTTGGGACTCACAGTCCGTAATTGTAGTGGAGGCTCCCGTGGAGACCCCTGTGCAGACCCCGGAGAACGGTTCCCCGCAGGACGACGACCTGCCCCCGTGGCTGGCCGCCGCCCTGCTGGGCCTGGCCTCCGGCGACACCGCCGCCTGGACGGACGTGTTCGCCGAGGACGCCGTCCACGAGTTCCCGTTCGCGGCGCCGGGCGCGCCGCAGCGCCTCGAGGGCAGGGCGGAGATCGCCACCTTCGTCGCCGGGCTCTCCGGCCGTATCCGCTTCGGCGCCCTCACCGACGTACGGGTCCACGAAGCGGCGGACGGGACCGTCGTCATCGAGGCCGAGGGCCACCACCAGGACGCCGCCTCCGGCGCCCCGTTCGACCTCCGCTACGTCTGGGTCGTCACCCGCGGCGCCGACGGCCGGATCACGCGGCTGCGCGACTACATGGGCCCGCGCCGCCCGCGCACCGAGGAGGACTGATGCGCGTCTTCGTCACCGGCGGCACCGGCTTCATCGGCGCCGCGCTCGTACGGGACCTGCTCGCCGCCGGGCACGACGTCCTCGGGCTCGCCCGCTCCGACGCCTCCGCCGCACGCCTGGCAGCCGCCGGCGCCACCCCGCACCGCGGCTCGCTGGAGGACCTCGACGCCCTGCGCGATGCGGCCGCCCGCACCGACGGCGTCATCCACACCGCGTTCGACAACTCCGACCTCGCCCGTTTCGCCGACAACAGCCGTACGGAGCAAGCCGCGTTGGAGGCGATCGGGGGCGTGCTCGCCGGCAGCGGCCGACCGCTGGTCGTCACGGCCGGGTTCGCCTTCCTCGCCCCCGGCGCCCTGGCCACCGAGAACGACGTACGCCCGCCCGGCGCGTCCCCCCTCGGCCGCACCGCCGAAGCCACCGCGGCGGCGCTGGCCGCGTCCGGCGTACGCACCTGCGTCGTACGCCTGCCGTGCGTCCACGGCGACGGCGACCGCTTCACCATCCCGCAGTTCACCGCGATCGCCGAACGCACTGGCGTCTCCGCGTACGTCGGCGACGGCCTCAACCGGTGGGCGGCCGTGCACCACGTCGACGCCGCCCGCGTCTACCGGCTCGCCTTCGAACGAGCCGCCGAACAGGGCGAGCCGGGCGCCCGTTACCACGCCGTCGCCGAGGAGGGCGTACCCGTCAAGGCCATCGCCGAGGTGATCGGCCGCCGCCTGGGCATCCCCGTCCGCAGCCTCACCCCCGAGGCCGCCGCCCAACACTTCGGCGCCCACGTCCACTTCGTACAGTCCGACGCTCCCGCCTCCAGCGCCCTCACCCGCGAACGCCTCAGCTGGCACCCCCAAGGCCCCGGCCTCCTCGCGGACATCGCCCGCCCAAACTACGGCGCCACGTAAACGCCCCGCGCGGCTCCATTCGGACACCGCGTCCGCGCCGACTCGCCCGCTTGGCGATCAGCAGCTGACGGGCCATCGCGTTCCACTGCGCTGCCCCGGCCCGTTGCCCGCGGCTCTCCGCTCCCGGCCTCCAGCGAGCATGGCAGCCCGGGTCTTCCCGTACAGCGGCTCCGCGATCGACGACACGGCTCCGCTGATTCCGACTGCAGGACCTTCCCAACCTCGGGTCGAGCGCAGGGGTGCGGCGCCCTCACGTCCTGACCGGCCATGACGCGATTGGTGGCTGGCCGAGCCAGAAGGCGGCCACGGAGGGCTGGTCGATCCCGGCGGTCGAGCCGTCGTGAGCAAGGAACTCGGTCGGAGCGATGTAGCCGTCGCCCGGATCGAGGCGGATGCGCAGGCAGCGCAGCGGGTGCCCTGCGGTGACGTACCGGCGGATGTCCTCGGTGTGGGGGTGGTGCCGGTCCGGGTCGGCGTGGAGCGTGCGGCAGATCTGCTGAATGTCGCGGTCGCCGATGAGCAGGTAGCGCGGGCCAGGGCCGAGGTTGAGGCAGAGCCGGCGGCGGCCCTGGTGGCGTCGGGCGTACGGTAGCCGGTCGAAGTTGTCGACATGCAGGCCGATCCGGCGACCGGTGGCGGAGTCCTCCGTGGTGGTGGCCCAGTGGCCGGGGCTGGCCGCGCACCCCAGGAGGGTGGTGGGCCAGCGACCGTCGAGGGGGTCGCACCGGTCGCGTATGTCGTCGAAGGTGTGGAAGAGGAGCCGTGGGCCCATGGCCGTGCCTCCCCAGGGCGGGTGCGGGGCTACTTGTCGTCGAGGTCTTCACCGAAGGTGACGTCCAGCTCGGTGGCGAGGGCCTCGGCGAGTTGGAGTGTCTGGGCCTGGTCGATGACGATCTGCTTGAGCGAGGCCAGGCCGCGGAGCTGGGAGAGGTCGTTGCCACGGAGGTCGAGGCAGCGGTACTTCCCGCCTTCGAACGCGGTCAGCCGTAGATCGCAGTCATCGATCAGGGCGGCGCCGAGGTCAGCGGCGGCGAGGGTGGCCTCGCGAAGAGAGCACTTGGAGAAGATCACGGGTCCGGTGGCTCGGACGCGGGTGAGGGTGCTGTAGTCGAGCTTGCAGTTCTCGAACAGGACGTTGTCGAGCGCGACGTCTTCGAAGGCGGCGCCCATGAGCTTGCAGTCGCGGAAGACGGCTCGGGAGAGCTTGCTGTCGGTCCACTGTAGGGAGGACAGGCCGCATCCGGTGAACTCCACGGAGTCGACGCGGAGCTTCTCGAAGCGGGTGCGCTGGGTCTTGAGGCCGGTGATCCGCCCGTCCACCAGGTGGGTGTCGGCCAGGTCGAGGTCCCGCAGGTCGGCGTCGGCGTACTGGAACTCCGCCACCCGGCCACGCCCGCCCTCCAGCGAGGTGACGTTGGAGAGGTAGCGGCCCGGCTCGTTCAGGGCGGGGAGCGTGACGCTCGTACGGCGGATCGTGCGGGTGTCCATCAACAGCCTTTCAGCGCGGCCTACTTCTTCTTGTTCCAGTTGTCCCATGTCGGGCGGTTGTCGAAGGGCGCCGGAGTTTTTGCCCAGTTGTCCCACGTGGGCCGGTTGTCCCACGCTGTCTCAACGATCACCGGGGTCGGGACGTCGTGCGGAGCTATCAACTCCATCACGACGGGGGCGTCGGAAGTGGCGAGTCGGTCCAGGATCTTCATGCAACAGCCTCCTTGGTTACGAGCGTGGACAGGGCCGTGACCAGGGCCTGCCGGGAGACCCGGCAGTAGTTGGTCTCGGTGGTCGTGAGGTCTCCGTTCTCGAAGTAGCGGTTGGCGGCCTGGGCGCCGCGGCAGAAGTCGAAGAACTCGCATTCGGCCTGGCAGCGGTCCAGGCCGGTGAGGAAGTCGCGGACGTAGCGCAGCCGGTGGGCGTCCCGGAGGATCGCGGGCAGGGGGCGGTCGAGGATGTTGCCGGCTACGAAGTCGCCGTACTCGGGCGCCGCCGTGTCCGCGAGTTCCGGGGAGAGCAGGACCACGTCGCCCTTCCAGGAAATGGTGGGGATCGGGTCGAGGCGCCGACCGTCCCACTCAGCTCTCCGGCCGGAACGGATCAGCTGGAGGTACTCGGCGAGGCATTCGACTTCCCGGACCGCCGGACCGCCAGGATGCCGACGGGTCCAGATGAGGGTACGGCGCCAGAAGTCCTCGGCCTGGATCGCGGTGGGCGGCTGCCGGTCGGTGTTGGCCCCTTCGATCTCCTCGACGTTGAAGCCCACCGAATGGCCGCCCAGGGAGGTCAGGAACTCCAGCAGCTCCTCCGGCATCGCGATGCCCAGGGTGCCGACCACCGAGATGACGGAGAACGGGACGCCGTGCTCGCGCAGCTGCGCGATTCCGCGAAGGATGCGGTCGAAGGCGGGCTTGCCCCGAAGGTCGACGCGCTCGGCGTTCAAAGCGGCCGGACCGTCGATGCTCACCCCGACGCGGACTTCGTACGCGGCCAGCAGGTCGCACCACGTCTCGGTGATGAGTGTCGCGTTGGTCTGCACATAGTGGTGGACTCGGCCCGCCCGCCGCAGGGCCTGGAACGGCGCGAGCAGGGCGGCGAACTTCTGCTGGCCCACGGCGAGTGGCTCCCCGCCGTGCCAGACGATGCCGATCGGATGTCCGCTGTCATCGAACTGGGTCACCGCCTGCGCCAGTGCCTCGGCCACATCCGGGGACATCTGGTGCTTGAGCTTGCGAAAGGGCAAGTAGCAGTACCGGCAGTCCAGATTGCACCAGGTCGTGGGTTGCACCACCACGGTCTGCGGGGCCGCAAACCGCTGCTGGTACCGGGCAGGCCACGGGGACGGGCGAGAGCGCATCGGGGTCCTCTCCTCGGCGGACAGGGCATCGCCAGCCGGGAGCAGGAGCCTCGGGCCGGGGATACGACCACTGTCCACCTCGCCGTGACGGGCACGTGATGACATCGCGCTGTCATTGCCGATGACATGTCATCGGCGCGCTGCTGACACTGCGCTGAAGTCGCGTCAGCTGCACAGGAGTTCGAGTGGTTCTCTGTGGGCTATCGTGACGGGGTGCCTCGCTCGATTCTGATCCACGACGGCCAGACGTCCCGCGATATCGGTCTGGTGTACTGCTGCTCGGGCTACCTCGTCGAGCGCGGCAAAGTGCTGCTCGTGCACCACAACCGCTTCGACAAATGGGTTCCGCCGGGCGGTCATATCGAGCCCGGGGAGTCTTTCGCGGGCACGGCGGTGCGCGAGTTCAAGGAGGAGACGGGGCTGCTGGTGGAGGCGATCTCCAGCCAGTCGGCCATCCACCCGGCCGACCACAACGCCACTCCTGAACCCGTGCCGTTCTACGTGGACATCGAGCGCGAAGGCTTCCCGACGCCGGCGCTGGTCCAGTTCTTCTACGTCCAGCGGCAGCCCGGCACCCGGGAACAGGCCGTGGAGGCGCAGCTCGAAGAGGTGCATGGGGCCGCCTGGTTCGGCCTGGAGGATCTCGACACCCTCAAGACCTTCGACCAGGTCCGTTCCCTGGCGCGGTTCGCCCTGCTGAACTACCCGGTGGCCGGGGAGCGCGCCGCGTCGTAGACGGCCTACCGCCCTGCGAGGCGGTACCCGCTGGCCCCGTCCACCGTGCAGGCCAGCAGTAGCCGGGTCGGGACTCCGCCGAAGGCGGCAGAGGCGGCCTGGTTGAGGCGCTGAACGTACTTGGGCACCGAGGACGGGGCGACGTAGAGCTTCGCCGCGATCTGCTCGGTCGGCATTCCGGCCGCAGGAGCGTTGTACATGACCCTCGCCAGGTCGAACAGGCGCTCCGACAGCTCACACGCCACCTTTCCTTCGCAGTCACCTGCCCCGAGGAGGACGGTCCGGCCAGGACCGAGGGCGACATGGACGATGGCCATCTCGGCCGACACCTCGTTTGCGTCCTCGGGGGCGGGGTCGGCAAGGTTCATTCGGACCAGACGCTGCATCGCTTCCTCGTAGGCCGACACCGTGTAGTACGCGGCCCGGATGGTGGCACGCTTGCTCGAAGCGCCCGGCTCGTTCCACAGTCCGGCCTCCGGGTCCCACAGGTCGTTCATCAACTTCCACGCCTTGGCGAGGCGGGGATCGCGAGGGCTGGCGCCGGCCCGGATGGCGGCCTGGGTGCACAGCGCGTACGCCATGTGTTCCCAGGCCGTGCCCTGCACGTCCTTGTCGTCCTCGACGAACTCCTCCCACCGGTGGTGGTTGTGCAGCAGCCACTGGCCGGCCTCGGTGACCACGTCGGACAGCCTCCTCCGCTGCACCGGGCCGTGCACCCCGCCCTCCTCCCGCGGGCCGTCCCGGTAGGCGGGCTCGCCGCCCGGCCCGGTGCCCGAGCAGACGGTCGACAGCGCGAGCAGGCACAGCGCGGTCTTGCTCGGGCTCGGATCGGTGTCGATGTAGGTACGCCACCCCCATGCCCCGCTGGGGCGCCGGTGGTAGAGCAGGCCGTGCACTCCGTGGTCGATCAGCGGTTCGACGCGCTCCAGGAGGCCGCTGGTCTCCACCCCGCCGGGTAAGAGGAGTCCGGGGCCGAAGTCATGGAGGACATCTCTGAGCTCGGCGAGCCGGTGCACCACCAGGGCGGTTTGGTGCAGCGAGGTGTCGTCGAGTCCGAGGACTTCTGGCCAGCCGTGGTCGACCTGGTGGTGCTCCAGCCAGCCGACGCACCAGGCCGCGGACTCCGCGACGCCGTTGTGGTGGAAGAAACGGGGATGGGACAGCAGTCCGGCCAGGCCGAAGGCGATGAACCGTGTGTGCTCGCCACGGCCGCCTTTGGGGCGGGGCCGCGAGTGCTCAGGGATGGCGCCGGTGAGGAAGTCGAGCCCCTGGCGAACCGGCTGCCCGGCGATGCCCGCGGCCCGCAGGATCGGCAGGACCTCGCTGGTGTTGACGATCGACGAAACCGAGGTCAGGGTGAGGCCCCACCCGCCGTCGTACCCCTGGTTGTGCAGCAGCGTCCGGGCAGCCTCGCCCGCTCTGGTCTCGAACGCCGCGAGCCCCACGCGTGCACTCTTCATGATTCGCCTCCGCCGCAGAACGACCGGCCCGCCGGTCAAACCGTACCCAACTCGGCTACTACCGACGCGTGTTCGGGAGGCGAGACACTACGGTGCGTTGTGATGAAGCCGTTCGTGTTCCAGCATGTGCTCCACCACCCGGGTCACCACCCTCGCGGTGGGCGTTGAGGTCAGCGTAGGCCGCGTCCGCATGTTCCAGCCCCCGGTCAACTCGTCGGCCATCGCGGCGCGGACGCCACCTCGGAGGCGTGACGGACGGCCTCGGCGGGGGTGCCGGCGGCCGCGCCGGCGAGGCTATTGACGACGGTCAGGCGAGCGGGAACTCACCGGGCGCGACGCTCACGGCAGAGGGGGGAGGGAGGGGCGGGAGGAGACCGGCGGTTGGTGCGGTGCTCAGGAGGGCAGGGCCGTGTCCAGGTATGCCTGGACCGGCTCGGACAGGCCGTAGGGCACGTACTCCGGGAGGGCGCCGGGGGCGACCCAGGCCACTGCGGCCACTTCCTCGGGGGCCGCGACATGGGTGGTGCCGCTCAGTATCCGGCAGGCGGTGTAGGACATGAGGCGGCCCGTCTTCGGGTGGACACGCTCGCCGAGCGACTTGACCGGCGCCACGGTCAGCCCGGTCTCCTCCTGGGTCTCCCGTACGGCGGCGTCCGCGCGTTCTTCGCCGGGCTCGACCTTTCCGGCCGGGAACTGCCAGGACAGCTCTCCCTCGCGCACACGGCGGCGGACCATGAGGACTCGGCCTTCGTGAACGATGACGGCGGCGGCGACGCTTGGCCGCTCGTCCTTGCTCTGCTGCGTCAACGCTGCTCCGTAAGGTGTCAGGCGGCCCGCGGGAGGGCCGGGCGTCGCTGCCATACTCGCCGGATGCCGCTGACGGACGTGATACCCGAGCCGATAACGGCCGACGCTCCTCGCGAGATGGGCGCCACCCTGCTCACCCAGTCATGGCTCGACCTGGCCTTCCTCCACTGGGCCGCCGACCCGGAGGTCGTGGCGCCGCTGCTGCCGTCCGGTACGCGGCCGGACACCCTGAACGGCGCCACCTACGTCGGGCTCATCGCCTTCCGGATGCACCGCGTGGGATGGTTCCGGCTTCCCGGCATCCCCTACCTCGGCTCCTTCCCGGAGACCAACGTCCGCCTGTACTCGGTGGACGCGGCCGGGCGGCGCGGCGTCGTCTTCCGCACTCTGGAGGCGTCCCGCCTGATCCCCGCGACCGTCGGCCGGGGCGCGTTCCGCCTGCCCTACGCCTGGTCGGAGATGGACCTGCGGCGCGAAGGGGACACGGTCACCTACACGAGCCGCCGGCGGTGGCCCGGCCCCCGAGGCGCGCACAGCAGCATCGCGATACGGGTGGGAGCCCGCCTTCAGCAACCCACCGAGCTCGAAGAGTTCCTGACCGCCCGCTGGGGCGTGCACAACGCATTCCTCGGACGCCCGGTGTACCTCCCGAACGTCCACCCCCGCTGGCCACTTCACCAGGCCGAACTACTCCGTTGCGAAGAGAGCCTCCTCACCTCGGCAGGCGTGCCGTCGCCAATCGGAGAGCCCGTCAGCGTGCTCTACTCCCCAGGCGTCCCGGTCCGCCTCGGCCGCCCGGACTACGGCATGACCCGGCTCAACTGAGAGGGAACGCGCCGGACTTGAGGCTCGTGAGGAAGGAAGCGAACGCCGCTGCGCGGAAGTTCAGGGTGGGGCCGTGCGGGTCCTTGGAGTCCCGGACGGGGACGGTGCCGTGGGAGGTGGCGAGGTTGGTGGCGACTTCGACGCAGTTGCCGCCGTTGCCGCTGTAGGAGGACGTGAACCATTGCGGGGTTGCGGTCGTCATGGGGTGCCCCTTTTGTCGGTGACGGCACGTCGATGCGTACCCGGGGGCGCGGGTGGTGACACCTTGCGGGGGTGCGGCACGGCCCCGTTGCGGGGGAGGCGACGGGGCCGTGGGGAAGTGTTGCTGGTGGGGCGGGCGGTCAGGTGAGGGGGAACTCGCCGGACTTGACGCTCGCCACGAAGGAAGCGAACGAGGCGGCCGGGAAGTCCAGGGCCGGGCCGTTCGGGTCCTTGGAGTCACGGACGGGGACCACACCGCGCGAGGCGATGAGGTTGGCAGCGACCTCGACGCACTGGCCGCCGTTGGAGCTGTACGAAGACTTGAACCAACGGGGGGATTCGGTCGTCACGACGTGCCCTTTCTTAGCTGGTTGATCATGGCCACGGATGCCGCCTGCGACAGCGCTTCAGCCTGTAGTTGATGGTAGGCCGTCAGTTTGGGCAGTACAAACGTGCTTTCTTTGTCGAGGTGGCCTTGTACCTGTGACTCGGCGTACGCGGCAACGGACCTGTCGGCAAGGGTCAGCAGCGTGAGTGGGAGGTCGAACGCGCGCCGGGCACCCACCGAGAAGGGCGAGACCTGGATGATCCAGTTGGGTAGGGCCGCAAGCTCAACCAGCCGCTTGAGCTGGGCGTCCATGACGTCGGCGCCGCCGACGGCCTGGCGAATGCAGCTCTCGTCCAAGACGACGAGCATCACTGGCGGGTGGACCCGTACCAGAGCGGCTTGCCTGTCCATGAGCAGAAGGACTCGCTCGGCGGCCTGATCGGTGGTGATGGTGCCGCGTTGCACGTCACCGTCGGCCAGTGCTTCCGCGTACTCACGCGTCTGTAGTAGCCCAGGGATCAGGCCAACCTCGAACAGACGGATCTCCGTGGCCCGGCTCTCGTAGCCCACGAACTCCGGGAAGCCTTCCAGCAGAGAGCCGCGCCGAAGCTCGATCTGCTCGCGCTCGAACGAGTTGGGGCCGTTGGCCGTTCCGTAGGCAACGTCAAGGCCCCTCGCAAAGCCGAGAGTTGGCGGCTTGCGACCAGTTTCCACGGCCGAAATATGCTGGCTGGAACATGCCACTCGGACGGCCAACTCTTCCTGGGTCCACCCCTGTTGCTCCCGGAACCTGCGCATACGGGCGCCGAAGGCAGCGCGCGGGCTGCTCTCCGGGTTCAGCTGTTTGATGTTGACCATGCCGACCCCCGACTCTTCCTTCGTTTCTGATTAGTTGAAGGGCCCACGTCCGTAGGCCACTCTGAACGTGCTCGGCGGTGAAGCCGACACGGAGAGGAGCGAACCATGGGCATGACGCTGGCCGTGTATCGGATCGATGCGAAGTCCGGGAAACGCATTACCGTGCGGAAGCGCTACAAGGTTGCTCCGGAAAATGTGCCCGTGTGCACGAGTTCGGCATTGCCGCCGTGCGCGTGCGAGCGGTGTCGTAACGCCGGTTGCGCCGGCGTCGGTTAGCCACACCCCCTTGCGTGCAGCGGGAACCACGCGGGATGACCACATGGTTCCCGTTTCGTCGTACGGAGTGACCTTATAGCCGCGATTCGTGTTCGGACAAGGCCGCTTCTTGGCGTACTACGCACAATTACGCGTTCGTGGGTGTGGGTGTCGGGTCAACGTGAACTGATAATCGGATAAAGGAGAACCGGATGGCTGACGGGGGCGACGGGGGTAGGAAGGGAATGGACCTGAGCGGATGGGGGTGGTTCTCGGCGCGGGAGTTGTACGCGAACCAACTGGCCTTTCGGCGCGAGCAGTCGGGGATGAGCCTGGTGCAGCTCGGGGAGAAGTGCCGGTACGAGCAGTCGTATCTGCACCGTTTGGAGACGGGCGGGCGGCTCGGCACCGTGCAGGCGGCGCGGGCGCTGGACTTGGTGTACGGGACCGGGGACCTGCTGGAGCGGCTGTGGTGGCTGGCGAAGCGCGAGACGAAGGACCGGCTGGTGCTGGGGCTGGCGCCGTTCGAGGCGAACGCGGCCAGCATTCAGGAGTACGCGGTGAGCACGGTGCCGGATCTGCTCCAGACGCCGGCGTACGCGCGGGAGCAGTTGCACCTGGCGCAGCTCGGTGACGAGGAGGCGGAGGAGCTGGTCGCGGCGCGGCTCGGCCGGCAGGCGCGGTTGTCCGGGCCGGAGCCGGTGCACTACCGGGCGCTGATCGACGAGGCGGTGCTGTGCCGCAAGGCGCGGGACCCGAAGACCTGGGCCGCTCAACTGGAGCACCTGATCGAGGTGGCGCAGCGGCCGGGGGTCGCGCTGCACGTGGTGCCGTTCGGGGCCGGGCCGCATCACCTGCGCAGCTCGCTGGAGTTGGTCTATCTGCGGGACGGGGCCAGCATGGCGTACACGCAGGGCAGTTGGAACGGGCATCTCACCAACGACCCGGAAGAGGTCGAGCCGTTGCGGATCGCGTTCGACTCGCTGCGGGACGCCGCGCTTGTTCCGGCGGAATCCCTCGCGTTTCTCCGTGCTTTGCTGGACGAGTGTTCCGCCGCCGGCGGCGATGGCGCGGAAGGCCGTTGTCCGTGAGGCGCGGCGACGTACCCGGCCCGGGGGCCCGGCCGGGCGGAAAGCGCCGGGTCTGCCGCCGCCCCACCCGCCTCAACCACGAACCCGAGGCGGTCACGTGGGCCCGGGAGCGGGTCGGCCTCACGAAACGCGAACTCGCCACGGAGATCGGTATCTCCGAGCAGTTGATGGGAGAAATAGAATCGGGCTGGCGCAATGCCACGCCCCCGAACCTGGCGAAAATCGCCGACGCCCTCAATTGCCCCATCGTGGCCCTGGAACGCAAACGCTGAACTTCCACCCCGCCCTTTCCCGCAGAATGGAAGTGGGTGAACGTGGCGCGAACCGTCCTCCTGAACCCTGCCGTCGGGGTAGGGGCCCGAATCCGTGGCAACGGTGATCCACCGCAACTTGTCCGATGCAAGCGGCAATAGGGGTATCCCGAGCGGCACGGGACCGAGCTCCCCCTCCAACGCAAGATCGCCATCGCGGTCGGAAGATCCGAATAGTCCGGAGGCGTCGGATCGCGTCAAGGTGTACGGGTCAGGCCGCGCTGAATCTCGCGCAAATCCCCCACGTGCGTAGCTAACGCCCCGTAGCCTTGGAAAAGAATCGCTGCGGCCAAGACGTCGAATGCGCGGCACTCTCAGGAAACGGAGGCATCCAGATGGCACAGACACCAGCACCGTGGGGAACGCGACGAATGGGCCCCTACACGTCCACCGTCGCGATCCCGCGGTGCGCCCCCGTGATCGACCCGGAAACGCAGATCGCTGTCATTGTGGATGAGCGGGGACGGACCGTCGAACTGGGCGACCACGGCACCAGCACGAGCGGCGTCACGCCCACCACGACGACCCCCGGCGACGGGGCGGGGCCGGGCGGCGCGACCGACGCGGACAGCGCCGAGTCGTACGACCAGGACCAGAGTTCCGACTGATGAGTGACAGCAGGTCGGTACTGGTGCTCACCAATCCGTATGACGTGACGGCGGACGTGGTCCTGCGCCTCCTCGCCGAGCGGCGGATATCCGTGGTCCGTCTCGACCCCGGTGCCGACCTGCACACGGGCGCCTCGCTGACTGCTGCGTACCTCATGGACGACAGGCGGGGCATGCTGCGCACGGCGAGTCGGGAACTCGACACCATGCGGGTCAGGGCCGTTTGGATGCGCAGGCCCTCGCCCTACGAGGGTCCGCAGGGGCTGAGCGAGCAGGACCGTCGTTTTGCCGCGGAGCAGGCAATGTGGGGCGTGGGTGGAGTTCTTGCGTCACTGCCGGGTGCGCACTATGTCAACCACCCGTGGGACAACCGGGCCGCGGAGTTCAAGCCGGTGCAACTCGCGACCGCGCAGCGCTGTGGCTTCCTGGTGCCGAGCACGGTGATCACCAACGATCCGGAGGAGGCTCGGACCTTCGCCGCTCAGCAGCATGGTGGAGTGGTCTACAAGCCGGTATGGAACACGCCGTACAGGATCGACGGCCAGCCATACAGCGTCTGGGTTCGAGAGGTGCGCGCGGCCGAGATCACCGATGCGGTTTCCGTCTGCCCGCACATGTTCCAGGCCAAGGTGGACAAGGGTTTCGATGCGCGGGTGACGGCAGTAGGGGACCGGCTGTTCGGAGTCCGGATCGACAGCCCCGATCTGGACTGGCGCCGACGTCAGGATGTGATGACATGCACACCGATCGAGGTACCCGAGGCGGTCACACGGTCGGTCGTTGCCTACCTTGGCGAACTCCGGTTGGTTTACGGCGCGTTCGACTTCGCTGTCAGCGCGGCGGGTGACTGGTACTTCCTGGAGTGCAACCCGAACGGTCAGTGGGCGTGGCAGCCGGCGCAGACCACCATGGCGATTGCTTGCGCTCTTGCCGACCAGTTGGAGGGACGGTCCGACACGTGAGTACATCGGCTCGGTTGCGGGCGGCGTTGGTGGCGGAACTTGCCGAGGGGGGCGGCTGCTTGGAACCCGGGTGGCGTGGGGCCGCCGCCGCGGTGCCCCGGGAGTTGTTCGTCGGGTCGTACTTCCGCGCGGTGGCGGGTAGCGTGCCGACGGCGTACCGGCCCGTACGGGAGGGCGAGCCCGGGTGGCTGGAGGGGATCTACTCCGATCGGACGCTGGTCACCCAACTGGACGGCCGGGTCCGGCCCGAGGACGTGGCCGGAGGAGCGGTGACCGGCTCGCCGTCCTCCTCGTCCACCCTGCCGTCGCTGGTGCTGCGCATGTGGCAGCAGCTCGATGTCGGGCCCGGGCAGCGGGTGTTGGAGATCGGCACGGGCACGGGGTACTCGACCGCGATCGGCGCTCACCGGCTCGGGGAAGCCCGCCTGACCAGTGTCGAGTACGACCCGGAGGTGGGGGGTGCCGCCGCGGCGGCGCTGGCGGCGGCCGGGTTCGCGCCCCGGCTCGTCATCGGTGACGGGCTGCGCGGGGACCCGGGCGGGGGCCCGTACGACCGGCTGATCGCCACCTGTTCGGTGCGGTACGTCCCGCTGCCGTGGCTGCACCAGGTGCGGCCGGGCGGGAAGATCCTGGTCACCCTCTCCGGATGGAGCTACGCCAACGCCCTTGCGCTGCTGGACGTGACCGGGCCCGGGGAGGCGACCGGCCGTTTCCTGCCCGGGTTCACCAGCTTCATGATCGCCCGGCCGCACGACCGGCCGCCGCGCCCGGCGCTGGTGCTGCTGCCGGGGGAGGAGCGGCCGAGCCGGATCGACCCGGCGGTGCTCGACGGGTGGACCGGCGGGTGGGTCGCGCAGCTCGCGGCGCCTTCCGCCGAACGTATGGGGGCGGGAGCGGAGCAGATCCTCTGGGACGTGTCCAGCGGGTCCCAGGCGCGTACGGCCCCCGACTCCCGGGGCGGGTGGACCGTCATCCAGCGCGGGCCGCTCCGCTTGTGGGACCGGGTCGAAGAGGCGGTGCGGCGCTGGCAGGCCGCCGGGGAGCCGCACCAACAGGAGTTCGCCCTCACGGTCACCCCTACCGCCCAGCGCGTCCGCCTCAACCCGGCCCCGCCCCCGGACCCGGACCCCGACGCCGGCTGGGCCCTCCCGATCTGACGAACCCGTAGCCGGCGGGCTATTCCGGGCTCAGCGTCGGCGGGGCGAGGTGCGCCACCTCACGGTCAGGAGGTCACATCCTCGCCCGCCGCGTGGAGCGCCTTGATGTAGTCCGCCCAGCGCGTCACCAGGTCACGGTCGGTGTAGCGGATGGCGCCATTCGATGCGCCCGTCTCGGTGTACAGCACCTGGAACAGGACGCCGCTGTCGAGGACGACCAGTTCGGGGAGCGGATGGGTGCGCTCCGACGCGGCCACCTGATCGGCGAGGACGACTCTTCGGATTGCCCTGCTCCTCGAAGTGCTGCCTGCGTTCCAGCTTCCAGGAACTCCCGTCGCGGATCGCGTCCTCCCGTTCCCGGAACTCCTGCTTGTAGGCGCTCCGGGTGAGGCGTTCACCCTGCTCGGGAGTGAGGGCGGGGGCGATGAGATCAAGCATCGGGGATGTCCTTCTTCGCCGCGCTGGGCATCTTCCGCAGGGGGTTGCTCCACAAGTTTCCAGGCCGCGCGCTGATCGAGGCGCTGCTCGCCGTCGCCAGCCGGTGCAGGCAAGTGCGGTCAGTGCGGCTGGGGGCGATGTACGACGCGGTGGCCTCGGTGACCATGAGGCCCTCGAGGCCGCGGTGCGCCAGGCGGCCGCGGTCGTGCAGTCCGCGGCCCCGGGAACCCGGCTGCACGCCGTCGCCGAGGAGGGCATCGCGCTGTGCGCGACATCGCCGACGTCCTCGCGGACCGGCTGGGCCTGCCTACGGCCGAGGTCTCTACGGGCCGCGCGGCGGAGCACTTCGGCTACCTCGCGCCCTTCGTCGCCGCCGACAGTCCCGCCGTCGGCTGTAAGGCCCGCGACCTGCTCGGCTGGTCCCTCGCGCACCCGGGGCTGCTCGCCCACCTGCGGTAGGACCCCGCCCTCGCGCCCGCTGCCGCCGGGCATGCCTTAGCGTTCCCGCGTGATCTCCGAACCCCTGCCGCGCGACTTGCACCCTCTGTTCCGCACGCAGAGCCCAGACCGGTACCGTCTCGCTACCGCTTTGCCCAGCGGCCGGACCGTACTGTCCGATGAAGGCCAAGGCGAGATCCACAGTCTGTGGCTCAGCGACGGGCCCGCCACGGTTGACCTTGTCACTTCCCTGCGTGCTGAGCACTCGCAGTCAGGCCTGTTCCCTCTGCTGCTCGACGCTCTCGACCACCAGGAACACGACTACCGGCCCTGGGGCAGCGGCGAGCTCTTTCCCGAGGCCCTCACCTCGCCCGATGCCCATCAGCCCGCTTCGCTGCTCGCCTCTTGGTGGCACGGTTACACCGACATCCACGAGGACGACGACAACCTCACGCCGGACCAACAGCTGGCGGTCACCGCCCCCTTCGGCCGAAGCTGGCCGGGCCTCGCTCGAAGCGGTAATCAGCGGTGCGATCCCGATCAGCTCGCCGACGAGTACGCAGCGGTGCTCCTTGGTCGTCGTCCCTGGCTCCGCCTCGGTCTGATCGCCGCCTCTTCCGGAGCTGCCGCCTTGACCACCGCCGGCTGGCAAGGGCCCGCCAACTACGACAACGACACGGCCGTGTTCTCCGCTGTCCTACGCGACTGGGAGCACCGCTTCGGTGCGCGCGTGGTCTGCGCCGGCTTCAGCACCCTCGAATTGAGCGTTGCCGCCCCGCCCGCCGATGCCGACGCTGCCTTGGCCATCGCCGCCGAGCACTTCGCCTTCTGCCCTGACAACGTCTGGCAGGGGTCCGGAAGTCTCACGGCATACGCCAAGCAGTTGGTCAATGCCCACGACTGGGGGTTCTGGTGGGACTGACCAACTGTCGGCGGCTTCGCGATGGCGAGTGACCTGAGCCTTTCCTGGAGGCTCAGCGGCAGCGGCTGGGCCGACTGCACCATCGCCGACCACGAGCGGGAAGCAGACCTCACAGCGTCCTCCATCAGCAATGCACCGGAAGACCTGCTGAACGCCGTCAGCCGCCGGCTGATCGGGCAGACCGAGGTCCGAACGCAGTTCGAAGCCGAGCCCACCGCCTACAGGTGGGTCTTTTACCGGCAGGACGCCACGGTGTGGATTCGCATCGTGGAGCTGAGCCACGGCGAACTGCATGACAACGCGGGCACCGAGGCAAATGGGGTGAGCACTTTCCTCGTACTGAGCTGGAAGCCCTCAGACGTCTCTGGCGTGCGACCCGTCCGGGAAATGCTCAGTACGAGCAGGGGGCATGACAGGTCACTGGCTCTGGAGCCATCAGCGAGCTCAGGCGTTCGGCTCACGGCGGGTGGCGATGTACTCCGTCCAGTCGCGCTTGGCCAAGGTGGCCCATCGCGTCGCGTTGTGCGCGCTCGTACCGGCTTTGCGGGAGCGACCACACACAGCGCACGACGCGGTCGGCTCTCGTGGCAGGTCGGGCACAGCGGCTTGCCGGGGAGGAGCGCCGCCTCTACACGCCCGGCGGGGCCTGGTCGTTCGCCGTCTGAGGCGGGAGGTGGGTGGTGACGGCGGTGTGGAGGAGGGGGAGGTCGACGTGGGTGGGGAGGGCGGCGATGTCGGGGGGCGTGTCGCGGGAGGGGTCGACGCCGAAGAGGGCGCGGGTGAAGGGCGGGTGGACGGTGTGGGCGATGAGGTCGCGGGTGGTGGTGGCGGCGGTCTCGGGGGAGAGGGCGAGGCGGTCGGTGAGGAAGGCGGCGAGGCGGTCGTGGGCGGCGTCGAAGACCGCGTGGTAGTAGCCGGCGGCGGCCTGGGGGAGGTGGGCGGCCTCGGAGATGCCCAGGCGGCAGGTGCGCACGGTGGGGGTCCACAGCAGCATCTGGAGGAGACGGCCGCAGTAGAGCACGGTGGCCTCGGTGGGGTCCTCGGCGTAGTCGGCGGGGGTGCCGAGCCGCTCGAGGTACAGCTCGCGCACGAGGTCCACAACGGAGAGGAAGAGGTTGTCCTTGCTCTCGAAGTGGGCGTAGACGCTGCGCTTGGAGGTCTCGGCGCGGGCGGCGACGACGTCCATGGAGGCGCGCTCGAAGCCCATCTCCAGGAAGACGTCCTTCGCCGCCCACAGGATGTGCTTCCGCAGTTCCGCGCCGCGCTTCGCCATGCGCCGTCCTCTCGTGGTGCCGTTCCGGGCAGGTGGGAGAGCGGCCACGCAGGAGTGTACTTCGCGCCGGCAACGCCCCGCCCGGACCGCCCGGGCGGAGCCCCGGCCCGGACCGCCCGGGCGGAGCCCCCCGCGGCTACCCCACCCTCACCACGGCAGCGTCCCGTTGGCGTCGAAGTACCCGCCGGTCGGCCCGTCAGGGCCTATCCGCGCCATCCGTACGATGATCTCCGCGCCCTGTTCCACGGTCTGCGTGCCGGTACGCCCGTTCAGGTCGGTCGCGGTGAAGCCGGGCTCCACCGCGTTGATCCGGATCTCCGGAAACGCCTTCGCGTACTGCACGGTGAGCGCGTTGACCGCGGTCTTCGACACCGGGTAGGCCACGCCCGGGTAGGCGTAGCCCGGGGTGCCCGGGGTGCTGAGCCCGGTCAGCGAGGCGAGGCCGCTGCTGACGTTGACGATGACGGGTGCGGCGGAGCGGCCCAGCAGCGGCAGGAACGCGTGGGTCACGCGTACCGTCCCGAACACGTTGGTCTCGAACAGCGGCCGCATCGTGTCCACGGTGAGCTCCGCGGCGCCGATGATGCCGTTGCCCTCGGTCCGCGCCTCGATGCCCGCGTTGTTGATGAGGACGTCCAGCCCGCCGTCGGCCTCGATCGCGGCGGCGGCAGCGGCGACGGAGGCGTCGTCGGTCACGTCGATGACGACGGTCCGCGCGCCCAGCTCCTCCGCGGTGCGCCGACCGCGCTCGGGGTCGCGGCTGCCGACGTAGACGGTGTGGCCCGCGGCGAGGAGGCGGCGGGCGGTCTCCCGGCCGAGCCCCTTGTTGGCTCCGGTGATCAGTGTGGTGGTCATGGCTCCAGCCTGCGCCGGGCCGCCGCGCGCAACCAGGGCCCGCTTGTCCGGGTCCCGCGGGCCCCGGGTCCTGCCGGACCGGGGGCCCGCGAGGACCCCCGCTCCCAGCTCCGGGGCGGCGGCACCCCCAGCCCGCACCCCCCAGCCCGCACCCCCACCCCCCACGGCGCTGCCCCGCACGGGCCGGTCAGGGCGCGAGCTCGGGGGAAAGCCAGACCGGTACGCCGCCCAGGAGCGCGTGCAGCCGGGCCGCCTCGGCGCGCAGCCGCCCGGACTCCACGCTGTCGGACGTGACCGTGGCCAGCGAGAGCAGCGCGGGCGCGGTGCCGACCAGGTGCCCGAGCGCGACCCTGATCCGCAGGGACTCCGCGAAGCCGTGCCGGGCCTCGGCGAGGTCGCCCTCGGCCACGGCGAGCCCGGCGAGGTGGCGCCAGGTCGAGGAGGTGAGCAGGGCGTCGCCGTGCGCGACGGCTCCGGCGTGGGCGCGGCGGTAGGCGGCGCGGGCGGCGGCCGGGTTCCGCGCGATGTTCTCCGCGACGAGCCCGCGCCGGAAGTCCAGCAGCGGGCGGCCGGGCGAGCCGGGCCCCAGCAGGGCGGCGCTGCGGCCGAACGCGGACCGGGCCTCGTCGGCGCGGTCGTGCACCGAGAAGACGGTGGCGCCGTAGGCGAGGCAGCCGCGCTCGGAGGCGGCGGCGCCGCGCTCGTCGTCGGTGCCGGCCAGCGCCTCGGCGGTCCGCAGCGCGTCCTCCGCTTCCGCCCACCCGTCGACCTGGTAGAAACACGCCTCGACCAGGAGTTCCGCCCTGTGCAGCGCGGCCCCGGCGTCCTCGGCCGCGAAGGGCGCGAGCAGCGCCGCCGCCTCCGCCCAGCAGCCGCGGGCCCGCAGCCGCCGCACATCCGGTACCCCGACCACCGATTCCGACAAGGCGGTGTCCGCCACAGCATCTCCCCCAAGCGCGTCTTCGAGCCAGTGCGAGCAAGTGCGTGTGTGTGCCTGTATCTACCTGTGTTCGGTTGTCCGTACACGTATGGGCGCGTACGTCTCGATGTGGTGTGCGGGCGCGTTGCAGTACGTCGCGGGGCGCGCCCGGGGTGCGGGCGCGTGCGCGGTGGCGGAAGTCCAGCACGCGGAAGGGGCCCGCGCCAAGGGGTCGGCGATCAGTTCTTGTGAAAGGGATCACTTTCACGAGCGCACGAACGGCGCACATGGGGCGCACACCGCGGGCACGGCGGGGGCACGGCGGGGGCCGGGAGCGGGCAGGGCGCGCGCACGCCGAGGGCCCACCGCGGGCAGGGCGCCCGCTCAGCGCATGCGCAACGCGAGGAAGAAGTCGACCTTGTCCTCCAGGCGGGACAGGTCCCGCCCGGTGAGCTGCTCGATCCGCCCGATCCGGTACCGCAGCGTGTTGACGTGCAGGTGCAGGCGGCTCGCGCACCGCGTCCACGATCCGTCGCAGTCCAGGAACGCCACCAGCGTGGGGATCAGCTCGGCGCGGTGCCTGCGGTCGTAGGCGTGCAGCGGATCGAGCAGCCGGGCGGTGAAGGCCCGGCGTACGTCGTCGGGGACGAAGGGCAGCAGCAGGACGTGGGAGGCGAGTTCGTCGTGCCCGGCGACGCTGACCGGGCCGGGTCGGGCCGCGGCCACCCGGCGGGCGTGCCGCGCCTCCTCCAGCGCGCCGCGCAGCCCCTCCGGGGAGTCCACGGCGGCGCTCACCCCGACGGTCAGGCGCCCGTCGTCGGCCAGGCCGCGGGCGAGCGGGCCGCGGACGGCGGCCAGCAGCAGGTCCGCCCGCAGCACGACGGGCCGGCCCGGGGCGGGCGAGTCGGCGGTGCCGTCCTCGCCGTCCGCGGCCGCCCGGGGCGCCGCCTCCAGCGGCACCAGCGCCACCGCCTCGTCCTCCGTGACCGCCACCGCCACCCGGTCCGCCGCGCCCGCGCCCGCCTCGGCCGGGTCCGCCAGCAGCTCTTCGAGCAGGGCCCGCGCGACCGGTCCTGGCGGTGCCGCCTCGGTGCCCGCGCCCGCCCAGTCCACCCGGGCCACCACGATCTGCCACTGCGGCACCGCACCCGCCCCCGGCAGCAGCACCGGCGTCGCGGCCCGCAGCCGCGCCCCGATCTCCGAGGCCGCCGCGCCGCTCCCGACCAGCTCGAGGACCTCCGCGGCCAGCCGCCGCCGCACCGCCCGGGCCGTGTCCCGCCGCTCCCGTTCCACCGCGATGAGCTGCGCCACCCCGTGCAGCAGGTCCAGCCGTTCGCCCGGCCAGTCCGCGGCGTCCGCCTCCACGGCCAGGAACCAGTCGGACAGCACCGTGGCGCGTACGTCGGCGCCCGCGGCGGTCCGCACCGGGAACAGCGCGTAGACCCGGCCGCTCTGCGCGGCGACCCGGTACGGTGCCGGGCGCCCGGTGCGGCTCGCGGCCTGCTGGGCGCCGGCCAGTTCGGCCCGTACGGGGGCGGGCAGCGGGTGCGCGGCGCCGGCGACCTCCCGGCCGGTCGAGGAGAGCACCCACGCCCGCAGGTCCAGGTCGCTGCCGAGCAGGTCGAGCACCGCCTCCGGGCCGCCGGAGCCCGGGCCCGCCGACATCAGCCGCCGGTGCCGGTCCACCACCGCGGCCAGGTCCCCGGCCCGCTCGCCGGACACCTGCCGGACCACGTACTCGGTGATCGTCGCGAACGCCACGTGCTCGCCGACCGCGAACAGCGGCAGCCGGTGCCGGGCGCACGCCGCCACGAGGTCCTGCGGGATGGTGCCGATCTCCGCGTCGCCCGCGGCCAGGGCGGCCACCCCGGCCGCGTCCAGCAGCCGGACGAAGGACTCCGAGTCGGACGGCGCGTGCCGCCAGGCCAGGCCGGTCAGCACCAGCTCGCCGCCGCTCAGGTAGCGGCTGGGGTCGCGCAGGTCGGTGGTCATCACCCCGCGGACGGTCCGGTCCAGCTCGTCACCGCCGCCGAGCAGCCGCAGGCCGAGTGCGTCGGTGTCCAGCAGTGCGCGCAGCCGCATCGTCCTCGCCTCGCCCTTGCCTCGTCGTCCGTACCGGCGGGCCGGCCGTGGTGATCACCGGCGCCGCCTCCCGCGAAGTGTGGGGCACCGGTGTTGCCGGCGGGATGCCGTGACGTTTCCGCGGCAGCCCCTTTCGGAGGAATGTACAAGACCCGCCGCCCGGCCAGCCAAACGCTTCATGTGTTCGGTGACTGCACCCGAACGGCCGCGCTGCCGTGTACTTGCGGCACCCCGTGTGTACAGCACAGGAGCGGACCCCGCCGGACCCGACGCCGGCCCGGACCCACGAGCCCGACCCGAGCCTGACCGAGCCCGACCCCGAACACGACCCGAGTCCGACCCCGAACACGATCCGAGTCCGACCCCGGACCCCGAGCCCCGCGCTCCGACAGGAGGGCCCGTATGGAATTCCTGCGCCCCGCGAGCTGGCCGGAGGCGCTCGCCGCGAAGGCCGAGCACCCCTCCGCCGTGCCCATCGCCGGCGGCACGGACGTGATGGTCGAGATCAACTTCGACCACCGCAGGCCCACCCACCTGATGGACCTCAACCGCATCGGCGAACTCCAGGAGTGGCAGACCGGCGAGCAGACCGTACGGCTCGGCGCGTCCGTCCCCTACGCGAGGATCATCGAGCACCTGCGCACCGACCTGCCCGGGCTGGCGCTGGCCGCCCACACCGTGGCCTCCCCGCAGATCCGCAACCGCGGCGGGGTCGGCGGCAACCTCGGCACCGCCTCACCGGCCGGCGACGCCCACCCCGCGCTGCTGGCCGGCGGCTGCCAGGTCGAGGCCGAGTCGGTCCGCGGCAGCCGGATGATCCCGATCGACGACTTCTACCTCGGCGTGAAGCGCAACGCCCTCGCACCCGACGAGCTGATCCGGGCCGTCCACCTGCCCCGGGCGACCGGCCCGCAGCAGTTCTCCAAGGTCGGCACCCGCAACGCGATGGTGATCGCGGTCTGCGCCCTGGGCCTGGCGCTGCACCCGGCCGACCGTACGGTCCGCACCGGTATCGGCTCGGCCGCGCCCACCCCGATCCGGGCCAGGGCCGCCGAGGAGTTCCTCGCCGCCGCGCTGGACGAGGCCGGGCTGTGGGACAGCCGCGGGCCCCTGCCGCCGTCGGTGGCGGCGCAGTTCGCGGAGCTGGTGGCCGGCGCCGCCAACCCGATCGACGACGTGCGCGGCACCGCCTCCTACCGCAGGCACGCGCTCGGCGTGATGGCCCGCCGCACCCTGGGGTGGGCCTGGCAGGAGTACCGCGGCGACCCGAGGAGCCAGTCATGCGCGTGACGTTGACCGTCAACGGCCGCCCGCAGGAGGCGGACGACGTGTGGGAGGGCGAGAGCCTGCTGTACGTGCTGCGCGAGCGGCTGGGGCTGCCGGGCGCGAAGAACGCCTGCGAACAGGGGGAGTGCGGGTCCTGCACGGTCCGGTTGGACGGGGTGCCGGTCTGCGCCTGCCTGGTGGCCGCCGGACAGGCCCAGGGCCGCGACGTGACCACCGTGGAGGGGCTGCTGCGGCCCGACGGCCGGCTCTCCACCGTGCAGCAGGCGTTCGTGGACGCCGGCGCCGTGCAGTGCGGCTTCTGCACCCCCGGACTGCTGGTCGCCGCCGACGAGTTGCTGGAGCGCACCCCGGAACCGTCCGACGGCGACATCCGCGAGGCGCTGTCGGGCAACCTGTGCCGCTGCACCGGCTACGAGAAGATCCTCGACGCGGTGCGCCTGGCGGCCGCCCGGACCGGCCAGGCGGTGTGACGATGGACGAACGACGGCAGTCCCCGGCGCACTCCCGTACCCCCGAACGCTCCGACCGGCCCGCCGGCTCCCGCACCCCCGACCGGGCGCCGACCAGCCTCACCCAGGGCGCCGCCGGCACCGCGGGCGGCGTCGGCGCGTCCACGCTGCGCCCCGACGGCATCCTCAAGGTCACCGGCGAGTTCGCGTACGCCTCCGACCTGTGGCACGAGGACATGCTCTGGGGCCACACCCTGCGCAGCACCGTCGCCCACGCGAAGATCCTCGCCATCGACACCGCCGAGGCGCTGGCCACTCCCGGCGTCCACGCCGTCCTCACCTACGACGACCTGCCCACCGAGGTGCGCCACTACGGACTGGAGATCCGCGACACCCCGGTCCTCGCGCACGGCAAGGTCCGCCACCACGGCGAACCGGTCGCGCTGGTGGCCGCCGACCACCCCGAGACCGCCCGCCGGGCCGCCGCGAAGATCCGCGTCGACTACGAGGAACTGCCGCTGGTCACCGACGAGGAGACCGCGACCGGGCCCGGCGCGGTGCTGGTGCACGAGGACCGCGACGACCACCACAGCGGGCACGTGCCGCACCCCAACATCGTGCACCGCCAGCCGATCGTGCGCGGCGACGCCGACGCCGCGGCCGCCCGCGCCGACGTGGTGGTGCGCGGCGAGTACGTCTTCGGCATGCAGGACCAGGCGTTCCTCGGCCCCGAGTCGGGTCTGGCGGTACCCGCCGAGGACGGCGGCGTCGACCTGTACGTGGCCACCCAGTGGCTCCACTCCGACCTGCGGCAGATCGCCCCGGTGCTCGGCCTGCCCGAACGCAAGGTCCGCATGACGCTCTCCGGGGTCGGCGGGGCCTTCGGCGGCCGCGAGGACCTGTCGATGCAGATCCACGGCTGCCTGCTGGCGCTGCGCACCGGCCGACCGGTGAAGATCGTCTACAACCGGTTCGAGTCGTTCTTCGGCCATGTGCACCGGCACCCGGCCCGGCTGAGCTACGAGCACGGCGCCACCCGCGACGGCAAGCTCACCCACGTCCGCTGCCGGATCGTGCTGGACGGCGGCGCCTACGCCTCCTCCTCCCCGGCCGTCGTCGGCAACGCCGCCTCCCTGTCGGTCGGCCCCTACGCGGTGGACGACGTGGACATCGAGGCGCTCGCGCTTTACACCAACAACCCGCCCTGCGGCGCCATGCGCGGCTTCGGCGCGGTCCAGGCGTGCTTCGCCTACGAGGCCCAGATGGACAAGGTCGCAGGCGAACTCGGCCTGGACCCGGTGGAGTTCCGGCAGCGCAACGCCATGCGGCAGGGCACGCTCATGCCGACCGGGCAGCGCGTCGACTCGCCCGCGCCGGTCGCCGAACTGCTGCGCCGGGTCAAGGCGCGGCCGCTGCCGCCCGAGCAGCAGTGGCGCACCACCGAGGGCGCCGACATCCGCGCCCTGCCCGGCGGCCTGTCCAACACCACGCACGGCGAGGGCGTCGTGCGGGGCGTCGGCTACGCGGTCGGCATCAAGAACGTCGGCTTCTCCGAGGGGTTCGACGACTACTCCACCGCGCGGGTGCGGATCGAGGCGGTGGGCGGCGAGGCGGTCGCGACCGTGCACACCGCGATGGCCGAGGTCGGGCAGGGCGGCGTCACCGTGCACGCGCAGATCGCCCGCTCCGAACTCGGCGTCACCCAGGTGACGATCCAGCCCGCCGACACCCGCGTCGGCTCGGCCGGCTCCACCTCCGCCTCCCGGCAGACGTACATGACCGGCGGCGCGGTCAAGCACACCTGCGAGGCCGTACGGGAACAGGTGCTCCAGATCGGCCGGCGCCGGTTCGGCACCCACCATCCGGCGTGGGCCACCGCGGAGTTGCTGCTGGAGGACGGCCACGTGGTGACCGACGGGGGCGAGGTGCTGGCCGCCATCGCCGACGTGCTGGAGGGCGAAGCGGTGGACCTGGAACGGGAGTTCAGGCACCGCCCGACGCAGCCGTTCGACCTGCGCACCGGGCAGGGCGACGGGCACGTGCAGTACAGCTTCGCCGCGCACCGGGCCGTGGTCGAGGTGGACACCGAACTCGGCCTGGTCAAGGTGGTCGAACTCGCCTGCGCGCAGGACGTCGGCAAGGCGATCAACCCGCTGTCGGTGACCGGTCAGATTCAGGGCGGCAGCACCCAGGGCCTCGGGATCGCCGTCATGGAGGAGATCGTGGTCGACCCGAGGACGGCGAAGGTCCGCAACCCGTCCTTCACCGACTACCTGATCCCGACCATCCTCGACACCCCCACCATCCCCGTCGACGTGCTCGAACTCGCCGACCAGCACGCCCCGTACGGGCTGCGGGGCGTCGGCGAGGCCCCCACCCTGTCCTCGACCCCGGCGGTGCTGGCCGCCATCCGGCAGGCGACCGGGCTGGAGCTGAACCGCACACCGGTGCGGCCGGAGCACCTCACCGGCACCTGAGCCCGCGTGCCCGCAGTCGCGGGCCCCCGATTCCCGCTGTGTGCACCCGAGTTGAGCAAGGAGGCGGACCGCCATGCTGGACCTCGCGACCGAACTGCACCGGTGGTGCGCGCGCGGGCGGCCGTTCGCCGTCGCGACCGTGCTCGCCACCGGCGGCAGCGCCCCGCGGCAGCCCGGCGCCGCGCTCGCCGTGGACGAGGAGGGCGCCGCGGCCGGCAGCGTCTCCGGCGGGTGCGTCGAGGGCGCCGTCTACGAACTGTGCCGCGACGCGCTGTCCGGCGCGGGCCCGGCGACCGTGGTGCGGCGCTTCGGCTACTCCGACGAGGACGCCTTCGCCGTCGGCCTGAGCTGCGGCGGCGAGATCGACATCCTCGTCCAGCGGATCGACCCCCGCGCCCGGCCCGAGATCGCCCGCGCGCTGGCCGACGCCGCCGCCGGAAGGGCCGCGGCGCTCGCCCGGGTCGCCGACGGCCCGGCCGAACTCCTCGGCCGCGCCCTGCTGGTACGCGCCGACGGGTCGTACGACGGCACCCTCGGCGACGGGCCGCGGGACCGTACGGCCGCCGGGCAGGCGCACGCGATGCTCGCGGCCGGGCGCACCGGCACCGTGGCCGTCGGACGCGACGGCAGCCGCTGCGGGCGGCCGCTGACGCTGCTGGTCGAGTCCAGCGTGCCGCCGCCGCGGATGCTCGTCTTCGGCGCGATCGACTTCGCCGCCGCGCTGGTGCGGGCCGGGAAGTTCCTCGGGTACGACGTGACCGTGTGCGACGCCCGGCCGGTGTTCACCACCGCGCCGCGCTTCCCCGGCGCGGACCGCGTCGTCGTGGAGTGGCCGCACCGCTACCTCGACGCCGAGGCTGCCGCCGGGCGGATCGACCCGCGCACCGCGGTGTGCGTCCTGACCCATGACGCGAAGTTCGACGTGCCCCTGCTGGAGCGGGCGCTGCGCCTGCCGCTCGCCTACGTCGGCGCCATGGGCTCGCGCCGCACCCACCTCCAACGGCTCGACCGGCTCCGCGCGGCCGGGCTGTCCGAAACCGCCCTCGCCCGGCTGCGCTCCCCGATCGGCCTCGACCTCGGCGCCCGCACCCCCGAGGAGACCGCGCTGTCCATCGCCGCCGAGATCGTCGCCCTGCGCTACGGCGCCACCGGCCGCCCCCTCCGTGACTCGGGCCGCCCCATCCACGCGGTGGCCTGACCCGGCGTCCAGGCGGTGCGCCCGCGACGTCCCGGGGGGCTTCGCGGACGCGTCCTACGCCGGGGTGAAGCGGACCGTGCGCAGGTCGGGCGGGGTGGCGGCGTGGGCGGCGGCGAGCAGGCGCAGGCCCGCGGCCTCCAGGGTGTCGCGGTCGGCGGGGCGCAGCGGTGCGAAGGGGGTGACGGCGAGCGTGACGGTGGCCTTGTCGCGGGTGAAGCGCCAGGTGCCGGCGACGAAGCCGTCCACCAGGACGGTGCCGCTGACCAGGCCGTTGACGGAGATGACCCGGGACTTGGGCACGTCGCCGAGGATGCGGGTGCGGTCGGTGTGCGAGAGCAGGAGGTTGTCGAAGTCGGCGACGTAGCGGGCGGGGACGGGCGTGTCGGGGTCGGTGAGCGCGGCGTCGGGCAGGTCGTACAGCAGCCGGCCGTCCTCGGTGCGGTAGGTGCGCAGGTCGAGTGCGGTGAAGAGCTGCTTGAGGCCGGTGCGCCCGGACCACTTCTGCATGTCGGCCGCGTCGGCGGGCCCGAAGGCCGCGAGGTAGCGGCGCACCAGACCGGCCGGGTCCGGGTCGGCGTCGAGCGGTGCGCCGAGCCAGTCGTCGGCGAAGGCGTACCGCAGCCCGCCGGGTACCCCCCACACGCCGCGCGGCGGCACCTGGACCAGGGGCGCCCAGCAGCGCAGCGCGGTGACGAGCGAGGCGGGGTCGGCGGCCGGGAAGCGCGGCCCGAGCAGTTCCTTCAACTCGCCAGGCCCGAGCGGCTGTTCGGCCAGCGCCGAGCGCCCGGCGGCGATCAGCTCGGCCCGGTCCACCCCGGTGAGCCCGGCGGCCCAGGGGGCGGAGCGCGGCCCGCGGTCGAGGGCCGGTTGCAGCCAGGGCCGCAACCGCAGGGCGTCCGCAGCCGTCACCAGATGCACGGTGTCGCGCATCAACGCGAGCCGTACGACGCGGCGTTCGGTGAGCAGGCGGCCGAGCGCGGCGAAGTCGAAGGCGGCCAGGCGGGTCCACAGCCCCGGATAGGCGGAGGAGGCGTTCTGCGACTGGAGGCCCAGCAGGTGGGAGACGACGTCCTCCGGGCCCATGTCGGCCGGCTCCAGGAGGAGTTGGCGGGACAGGAGGGTCCGGTTGAGGGTGCGCCGGCTGACCGGTTCGGTGACCATGGGCGCCACGGTACGGGGGCTTGCGGACGGAAACGGTCCGCGAGGCGGTGTGGCGCGGGGGATGCGGGAGCGGGGCGCACAGGGGAAGGCGCAGACCCGGGCGAGGGCGATGACCCGGGCGAAGGGGAAGACCCGGGCGGAGACGAAGGCGAGGGCGAGCGGTGATCTGGCGGCGCGGCGAACTCCCGTACGAAGGAAGGCTCTTCCCGCGGACCTTGCACGGCAAGCCGCAGGACCCGCTGCGGCCGGCCCGGCTGGCGCGCGCCCTGCTCAAGGCGGCCGGGAAGGACGAGCGGGCGAACCGGCGGCAGCCGGACCGGGCGAAGGGCGGCGCGCCGCCCTTCGACCACTGCGCGGCGCTCGTGGCCCGGCTGCCCGCGCACGAACGGCGCCGTGTCGCCCTGCGGTTGCAGCAGGAGCGCGGCGGGCTGGGCGCGGCCGACGCCGAGTGGTACGTCGGCCAGGCGCTCGCGGCGGCGCAGTGCGGGTGGCGGCCCGCGCAGGTGCACGAGCTGTTCCGCGCCGCGCTGTCCGGCACCCTCCAGGGACCGCGGCCGGCGGGCACCTGGACGGACGGCGAGCGCTCCCTCCAACTACCGCTGGCCGCACTGGAGGAGCTGCCCGAGCAGGCGCGCGCGCCGTTCGTGTCGTATTTGCGCACCGCGCTCACCGTGCGGATGGGCTGCCGCACCGCGGCCTGGACCCCGGGTGAGGGACGCCGGCCCGCCGACGGCCGCGCGCCGGACGCTCCGGTGTCCGACCCGGCCGCGCCAGGCGCCTTCCTGGACCGGCTGCGGGCCCTGCTCGGCCTGCCCTACGACGTGGACGCCCTCCTGCCGCACGGCGACCCCTTCGCCGCCGCGGCCCGCTGCGAGCTCGGCACCGACCTCTACCGGCCGCCCGCGCTCGACCTGCTTGAGCGGCTCGGCCGCGTGACGAGCGTGCGGCCCTCCTACGCCTGGCTCGGCGGCATGGGGGAGTTGCTGCACGACTCGCCCGAAGCCCACCGCGCCGTACGGCGGTTGCTGCGGGCCGCCCGTGGCGAGCCCGCCGACTGCGAGCACGCCGCACAGCTCCACCGCGGGCTGATCGGCGAGCGGGCCGGGTGGCTGCTGGCCGGGCTCGCCTGGGCCGCCTGCGTCAGCAACGACCCGGAGGCCGTACGGGAGTTGGGGGAGGCCCTGCTCGCGGTGGACCGCGGGCCGAGCGGCGCGGGCCCCGCGCTCTTCCTGCGCGGGGGCCTGGCCGCACTCGCCGCGCTGGCCCGCGACCCGGCGCCCGGCCGGCACCGCCGCCTGCTGACGGGCGCGCCCGCCTCGGCGGTCCGCGCCGCCACCGAGGCCAAGGCCCGCCTCGCGCACCTGCCGCCGGCCGACGGCCGCCGCACGCTCCAGGTGCCGGCCGGCCCGTACACCGCCGTCTTCCGGGTCCGCGCCGACGGAGACGTGCGGCTGGAGTTCCGCAACCCGCACGGCCGCCACCTGGCCCACCCCCCGTCGAAGATCCGCCACGGCGACCCGGCGCTGCACACCGCCTTGCAGACCCAACTTGCCGCCCTGCGCGCCGACATGGCCGCCCACCTGGGCCTGCTCGCCGAGCTGCGGCACGCCGACCCCGGCCGGCCCGTGGCCCGCTGGATCGCCGCCCACCTCGACGACCCGCTCTTCGAACCGCTCACCCGCGCGCTGGTCTGGCAGGCCGACACCCCCAACGGCCCCGTCGTCGGCATGCCGGTACGGCCCAAGCGCTCCACCGTGTGGGTGCTGCGCGACCTGCGCGGCCGCGTCCACGAACTCCCCGGCGACCTCACCGTCCGCCTCTGGGACCCCGCGTGCGCCGACGCGGCCGAGACCGCCGCCTGGACCCGGGCGGCGACCCGCCGCGCCCTCCTCCAGCCCGTCCCCCAACTCCGGCCGCACCCCTGACCCTTCGCCCCTCCCGCCGAACGCCCACCGCGGTACGGCCCGCAGCGCCGCGTCGGTCACCACCAGCCGCCGCGTGAACACCGGCATCGGCCGCCGGAACGCCCGGCCGGCCGGCCACGCACGATACGGTCCGGGCAGCACCCGCTCCGGTCCGGCGGACGCCATGCCGGTCAGCCTCGTGCCTCAAGCGGACTTGACGTCGAGTGCCGCCGCAGGCACCGGGGGAGCGGCGGGCTTTTCACCGGGGGCGCGGGAAAGTTTTTGTTATCGGGGGCGGGCGGCGGCGGTCTCCTGTGGTGCGGGCACCCAGCCCAGGCAGAACGACGGACACCGGACCAGCGGAACAGCAGAACGGCGGAACGCATGCGTGCAGGCGATCGGAGCGGGCCCGACCCGGCGATGGTGTCCGCGGCGCGGGACGGGGACGAGCGGGCGCTGGAGCGGCTCGTGGCGCAGTGCCTGCCGCTGGTCTACAACATCGTCGGCCGGGCGCTGGACGGCCACGACGACGTGGACGACGTGGTGCAGGAGACGCTGCTGCGGGTGGTGCGGGGCCTGGCGGACCTGCGCGACCCGGCGGCCTTCCGGTCCTGGCTGGTGGCGATCGCGGTGCGGCAGGTGCGCGACCGGGAGCAGGCCAGGAAGGCGTCCTGGCACCAGCGGACCGACCTGGACGCGGCCGAGCTGGTGGCCGACCCCGCCTCGGACTTCGCGTCGGTGACGATCCTGCGGCTGGGCCTGACCGACCAGCGCCGGGAGATCGCCGAGGCGACCCGCTGGCTGGACCACGACGACCGTACGCTGCTGGCGCTGTGGTGGCTGGAGGAGACCGGCGACATCGGCCGGGCCGAACTGGCCGACGCGCTCGGGCTCACCCGGCAGCACGCCGCGGTGAAGGTCCAGCGGATGAAGGAGCAACTGGAGACCTCGCGGATCGTGGTGCGGGCGCTGGGCGCGGCCGAACCCTGCCCGGACCTGCGTGAGATGACCGGCTCCTGGGACGGCGTGCCGAGCCCGCTGTGGCGCAAGCGGTTCGCCCGGCACATCCGGCGCTGCCAGGTGTGCGGGCGGCCCGGCTCCGCGCTGCTGCCGATGGAGCGCCTGCTCAGCGGGCTGCCGCTGCTGCCGCTGCCGGTCTCGCTCGCCGCTGTGCACGCCGGCCCGCCGCCGCTGCCCGCAACAGCCCCCGCGGCCCCAGCGACCCCCGCGAGCCCCGAACCCCCCACACCCCCCACCCAGCGCACCGCTCCGCACCCCCACCCCCCACAGCGGAGCGGTGCGCACCGGGGAGCCCACCGGCTGCGGCCGCGCCTGCTGCACGGGCCCGTCGCCGTCCCGGCCGCCGCCGTCACCGCGGTCGCGGCCGTCGCGGCGGGCGCCCTGCTCGCGGTGCATCTGGCCACCGACCCGGCGGCGCCCGCCGCCCACGCCGCGCCCGCCCCTGCCGCCACCACGGTGCGGGCCACCGCGACCCGCACCCCCACCACCTCGGCACCGACCACGCCGCCGAAGGCGACCCCCACGACCACCGCCCCCGCCACCCGTACACCCACCCCGAAGGCCGCCACCCGCGCCCCGGCTCCCGCGGCGCCGCCCGCCGCGCCCGCCACGTCCTCCCGCAAGGGCGTGGGCGTGTGGACCTTCGACGGCGTCGACGCCGCGCTCGCCCGGTCCGGCGCGAGCTGGTACTACACCTGGTCCACCGCCCACGACGGGATCAGCGGCCCCGGCTTCGTCCCGATGATCTGGGGCGCGGACAGCGCGACCTCCACGGCGCTGGCGCAGGCGAAGGCGGCCGGACCCTACCTGCTGGGCTTCAACGAACCCGACATGTCAGGCCAGTCGAACATGACCGTCGACCAGGCCCTGGCGCTGTGGCCGAAGCTGGAGTCCGCCGGGAAGGTGCTCGGCAGCCCGGCGGTCGCCTACGGCGCGGACACCGCCGGCGGCTGGCTGGACCGCTTCATGACCGGCGCGCGGCAGAAGGGCTACCGCGTCGACTTCATCACCCTGCACTGGTACGGCGGGGACTTCACCACGCCCGACGCCGTCGCCCAGCTGAAGTCCTACCTCCAGGCCGTCCACGACCGCTACCACAAGCCGATCTGGCTCACCGAGTTCGCGCTCACCGACTTCTCCGGCGGCAGCGCGCGCTACCCGAGCGACCAGCAGCAGGCCGCCTTCCTGACCGCCGCCACGACCATGCTCGACGGCCTGCCCTACCTCCAGCGCTACGCCTGGTTCGGCCTGCCGGCCAAGGACGGCGCCCCCAGCACCGGCCTGTTCCACACCGGCCCCGTCATCACCGACGAGGGCCGGGCGTTCCAGCGCGCCCGCTGACCCTGCCCCGCCGCTGACCCCCGCGCACCCGGCCCGCCCCGAGGGGTTCCTGTGTGCTGCCTATTGTGCGGCCATGAAGCCGCTCTTATTGTTCGACTCCGGTTGGTTCTGTTGGGAGTTGACTCTTCCGAGAGCGTGGAGGCCGCAGTGCGAAGTCACCCGGGCGACGCAGGTTCCGGCAGATCAGGGCGGCGCAGGACAGGGCGCTGGTGGGCCGGGCTCGCCGCGGCCATGGCGATCGCCCTGTCCGCGGGCACCACCGCACCCGCCATGGCGGCGGGAGCCGCGCACACGGCCGCCGCCGCGAGCGCCGACCGCGCCGGCGCCGTACCCGCTGCTGCCAAGGGCGCCGCGGCGACACCCCACACCGTCACCTTCGACGGCTACTCCTTCCTCGTCGACGGCACCCGCACCTACCTGTGGTCCGGCGAGTTCCACTACTTCCGGCTGCCCAGCCCCGACCTGTGGCTGGACATCTTCCAGAAGATGAAGGCCGCCGGGTTCAACGCCACCTCCCTGTACTTCGACTGGGGCTACCACTCGCCCGCGCCGGGCGTGTACGACTTCACCGGTGTGCGAGACGTCGACAAGCTGCTCGACATGGCGCAGCAGGCCGGCCTCTACGTGATCGCCCGCCCGGCGCCGTACATCAACGCCGAGGTCGACGGCGGCGGGCTGCCCGGCTGGCTGACCACCAAGGACGAGAAGAACCGCACCGACGACCCGCAGTTCCTGAAGTACGCCGACGAGTGGCTGACGCAGATCGACCGCATCCTCGCCCGGCACCAGCTCACCAACGGCACCGGCACGGTCATCGCGTACCAGGTCGAGAACGAGTACTACGACGGGTCCGCGACGGCCCGCGCCTACATGCAGCACCTGGAGGACAAGGCCCGCGCCGACGGCATCACGGTGCCGCTCACCGGCAACAACAACGGCACCTTCAACTCCGGGACCGGCGCCCTGGACGTGGACGGCCCCGACTCCTACCCGCAGGGCTTCAACTGCTCCAACCCGGCGAAGTGGAACGGCGTCCCCGACATCAGCTACGACCACCCGGCCGGAAAGCCGCTCTACACCCCGGAGTTCCAGGGCGGCGCCTTCGACCCGTGGGGCGGCCCGGGCTACGACAAGTGCGCCCAGCTCATCGACGACAAGTTCGCCGACGTGTTCTACAAGCAGAACATCGCCGTCGGCGCCACCGCCCAGAGCTTCTACATGACCTACGGCGGCACCAACTGGGGCTGGCTCGGCGAACCGGAGAACTACACCTCCTACGACTACGGCGCCGCGATCCGCGAGACCCGCCAGCTCGACCCGAAGTACGACGAGGACAAGCTCATCGGGTACTTCACCCAGTCCATGGCCCCGCTGACGAAGACCGACCCGATCAAGGCCGCACCACCGGACGACACCTCGGTCGTGGACACCGCCCGGCGCAACCCCGACACCGGCACCCAGTTCCATGTGCTGCGGCACGCCGACTCCACGTCCACCGCCGTCGACACCACGCACATCGCGCTGGACTTCAACGCCAAGCCTGTCACGGACACCAGCTACACCTGGGACGACCCCGACTCCGCACTCCAGTACACCGGCAACTGGTCGCACGTGGCGAACCAGAGCTACACCGGCGGCGACTACAAGAACACCGAGACGTTCTCCCGCACCGCCGGCGACTCGGTCACCGTGCCCTTCGACGGCACCGCGGTCCGCTGGATCGGGTCGAAGACCGACAACCACGGCTACGCCGACGTCTACCTCGACGGCGCCAAGGTCGCGACCGTCGACGACTCCGGCAGCGAGAACCAGGCGGTGGTCTTCCAGAAGACGGGACTGGCCGCCGGCGCGCACACGCTGAAGATCGTGGTGGCAGGCAGCCACGCCGCGGGCTCCACCGACGACTTCGTCTCCATCGACGCCATCGACGTGCCCACCGCCGCCACCGCCGTGCCGACCTACCCGGTGGTCCCGCAGCAGCCCGGCACCGCGATCACCCTGGACGGCCGCGACTCGCACGTCATCGTCGCCGACTACCGGCTCGGCGACTCCCGGCTCCAGTACTCCACCTCCGAGATCATGACCACCGCGACCATCGGCGGCCGGGACGTCTCCGTGCTGTACGGCGACGCGGGCAGCGACGGCGAGACGGTGCTGCGCTACACCTCCCGGCCGACCGTGACCAGCACCGGCGGCAAGGTCACCACGACCTGGGACGCCGCCACCGGCGACCTGCGGCTGAACTACACGCACCAGGGCCTGATCCGGATCGGCATCAGCGGCGGCGGCTCCCGGCCGAGCCTGCTGCTCGTCGGCGACAAGCCGACCGCGGAGACCTTCTGGCGGCAGGACACCGCCACCGGGCCGGTCCTGGTCCGCGGCAGCCACCTGCTGCGCACCGCGACCAGCCAGGACGGCGGCCGCACGGTCGCCCTGACCGGCGACAACGGCGACGACAAGGACATCGAGGTCTTCACCTCCGCCGACCGCGTCACCTGGAACGGCCGCCCGCTGGGCGGCGCCACGGCCACCGCGGGCGCCGCCGGCCGCAGCGGCACCATCCCCGTCGCGGCCCCGGTGAAGCTGCCGGCGCTGACCAACTGGAAGCACGCCGAGGAGTCCCCGGAGTCGGCGCCCGGCTTCGACGACTCCAGCTGGCAGACGGCCGACAAGTCGACCACCACCAGCTCCTCCGGTATCACCTCGCTCCCGGTGCTCTACGCCGACGACTACGGCTTCCACACCGGCAACACCTGGTACCGCGGCCGGTTCCACACCGCCGACGGTGAGAAGGGCATCCACCTGGTCTCCGACTCCGGCGGCGGGGCGCAGGCGTTCTCCGCCTGGCTCAACGGCACCTTCCTCGGCAGCTCCACCACCGGCAGCGCCGACTTCACCTTCCCGGCCGGGGCGCTGAAACCCACCGGCGACAACGTCGTGTCCGTGCTGACGGTGAACATGGGCCACGAGGAGGACTACAACTCGTCCAACGGCAACAAGTCCGCGCGCGGCCTGACCAGCGCCGCCCTCATCGGCGCGCCGCTGACCCCCGTCACCTGGCGGCTCCAGGGCGTGCGGGGCGGGGAGGACCTGATCGACCCGGTGCGCGGCACCCTGTCGACCGGCGGCCTCTACGGCGAGCGGGCCGGCTGGTCGCTGCCGGGCTACCCGGACGCGTCGTGGTCGAACACCACCCTGCCGGCGACCGACACCCGGCCCGGCGTCTCCTGGTACCGCACCGACGCCCGGCTGAACCTGCCCAAGGGCCAGGACACCTCGCTCGGGCTGACCTTCACCGACGACCCGTCGCGCAAGTACCGCGCCACGATCTTCGTCAACGGCTGGCAGGTCGGCAACTACGTCAACTACCTCGGCCCGCAGCACTCGTTCCCGGTGCCGAACGGCATCCTGAACCCCGACGGCGACAACTCCATCGCCATCGCGGTGTGGAACCTGGACGGCAGCACCGGCGGCCTGGGCAAGGTCGCGCTCACCGACTACGGCAGCTACGCCTCGTCGCTGAAGGTCCGGCAGAACACCAGCCCCGGCTACGACCCGGCGAAGTACGCGATGCCGACCGCCCCCGGCCTCACCACCGCGCTCGACGTGCCCGACGACGTGAAGTCCGGTACGGCGTTCACCGCCACCACGACGGTGCGCGTGCCGGCCGGGCAGCCGGCGGCCACGGGCCTCACCGCCTCGCTGGGTGTGCCCGACGGGTGGAGCGCGACGGCCGTCGGCGCCGGGCTGCCCGCGCGCCTCGCGCCGGGCCGGTCGGCGACCGTCACCTGGCAGGTCCGGCCGCCGGACGGCACCCTGCCCTCCGCCGCGGTGCTCACCGCCACCACGCACTACGTCCAGCGCGGACGCGAGGCGGCCAGTTCCGACGAGCGGGTCGTCGCCGCGGTCCCGGCGGCCCCGCCGGCCGGGACGAGCGCCGTGAGCGACCTGGTGTTCCTGTCGTCCACCAACGGCTGGGGGCCGGTGGAGCGCGACACCAGCGTCGGCGAGCAGGCGGCCGGGGACGGCCGTCCGATCAGCATCGACGGCGTCGCCTCCGCCAAGGGCCTGGGCACCAACGCGGTCAGCGACGTGCAGCTCTACCTCGCCGGCCGCTGCACCCGCCTCACCGCGGACGTCGGGGTCGACGACGAGACGGGCGGTGCGGGCACGGTCACCTTCTCGGTGGTCGCCGACGGGAAGACCCTGGTCACCACGCCGACCCTGCGCGGAAAGCAGGCAGCCGTGCCGATCGACGTGGACGTCACCGGCGCCGAAGTGGTCGACCTGGTGGTGGGCGACGCCGGCGACGGGAACGGCAACGACCACGGCGACTGGGCAGCGCCGACCCTGACCTGCACCTGACCTGGGCCCGGCTCTCGGCCCGGCCCGCCCAGGGCCGGGCCCGGGGGCGCCGGGTGCCGGGTCAGGCGGGGGAGACGGGGCGGGTGCCGCGGGCGGAGTGCGGCGCCGTGCGCGGCCCGGCCGGGTCGGGCGCGCCCCAGGAGGCCGGGGGCCGCGCGGTGAGGACCGGGTCGATCGTGACGTGCCGGGCGCCGAGCGGCTCGGCCAGGCGGCGCAGCGCGGACTCCGAGAGCCGAATCCAGGGCTGGGTCGGCCCGAGGACCGAGCGCAGCCGCCGGTCGGTGGTGAAGGCGACCGCGGTGCGGGTGCCGAAGGGCGTACGCCACAGCCGTACGACGTCGCCGGCCGGACCGCGCCGGATCGGTACGTAGAGCGCTCGGCCGGTCGCCCCGTCGGACTCCTCGACGCCACCGGCGACGGACGGCTGGTGCTGGCTCACGTGCATGGCTTCACGGTAACCCGGCGCGGCCGCCGCGTCCCCGCCGGACCGGCGGGCGCGGGCGGCGCGGACGGGCGGCGGGGTGGAGCCGGACAGGTGTACGACCCGGGGGCGCCCACGGCCGGTGACCAGGCAGGAACCCGCCGGCGCCGGCCGCCCGTGGCCGCCCCGGTGGGCGGCGGCGGTCCGAACGGGTGAACTGCGCGGCTCGGCGGTGACGGGTCGGACGTGCGCAACGTCACTGCGCGGAGCGTCCGGACCGTCCGCCCCGCGGGCTGCCGGACGCCGGATCGGCCGGGGCAACACCGCGGTCCGGCAACGTATTTGACGGCGGCGCAGGCACCTCATTAGGGTGCTGGCGTTACGAGTGGACGCTCGTAAGTGGACTGGCGGCAGTGTGGGCACGGCCCGCCCGCACCTGCGGCCGAGCGGTCTCCCGGCTCTCGCGGTGCCGTCACACCCCGTACGTGGCAGCCCCCGGAGCCGGACGTGGCGGGCGCCTGCTCAGCGCCGTACGCCGGGATCGCTCCTATGGATACGGCCCCGCCCCGCCTCTACGTGAGGCAGGGGCGGGGCCGTAGCCGTATGAGCAGGCCACCGCCCCGGCGGTGCGCACGGGGGTGCCGCACGGGCGGGGCGGTGGTCGGCGTCGGGGGGCTCGGCGGCCGGGTGTCCCGTCCCCACGATGACCCGGTCGTCGGCCCCCCGGCTTCCCCGGCTGCTTCCGCTCGGTTCGCGCCGGGGTGTCGGGGGTGCCGCGGCTACATGTGCACGGCCACGGCGTCGCCTTCGGTCGACAGGTCCGCGCGGCCGCTGCGGAACATCAGCGCCGCGAGCACGGTGCCGACCGCGAAGAACGCCGCGGACCACCAGTAGGCCGTCGAGTAGCTGTGCAGCTGGGCGTGGGCCAGGACCAGGTTGCTCGGCGGGTTGCTGGTCGCGTGGTCCGTGACGTAGGCGGTCGCGGCGCTGGCGGCCAGCGTGTTCAGCAGCGCGGTGCCGATCGAGCCGCCGACCTGCTGCATGGTGTTGACCGCCGCGGAGGCGACACCGGCGTCGTCGGCGCGCACTCCGGAGGTGGCCACGCTCATCACGGTCGGCATCGCCAGGCCGATACCGAAGCCGATCACGATCAGCGGCGGCAGGACGTTCGCCGCGTAGGTGCTGCTCAGGTCCAGCTGGGTGAGCCAGGCCATGCCGACCGCGCCCAGGGCCATGCCCACCGGCACGATCGGCCGCGGGCCGAACTTCGGCAGCAGCGTGTTCGTCGCGAGCTGGGCGGCGACCATCAGCGAGCCGATCATCGGCAGGAAGCCCAGACCGGTCTTCACCGGGGTGTAGTGCAGCGACAGCTGGAGGTAGTAGGTCAGGAAGAGGAAGACGCCGAACATCCCGATACCGGCGATACCGAGGATGGCGAACGACGCGCCGCGGTTGCGGTCGAGCACCACACGCAGCGGCAGCAGCGGGTGCGCGGCGCGGGTCTGCGACCAGCTGAAGGCGGCCAGCAGTACCACGCCCAGGGCGAGGAAGCCCCAGGTCAGCGGAGAGCCCCAGTCGTGGCTGTCGGCGTTGGAGAAGCCGTAGACGACGCTGAACAGGCCGGTGGTGACCAGGACGGTGCCGGGCACGTCCAGCCGCGGGCGGATCGCCGGGGCGCCCTTGCGGAGCAGCGCCATGCCGCCGAAGAAGGCGACGACGGCGAAGATCAGGTTGACGTAGAGCGTCCAGCGCCAGCTGAGGTGCTCGGTGAGCACGCCGCCGAGCAGCAGGCCGATGCCGCCGCCCGCGCCGGCGATGGCGCCGTAGATGCCGAACGCCTTGGCGCGCTCCTTGGCGTCGGTGAACGTGGTGTTCAGCAGGGCCAGGGCGGCCGGGGCGAGCAGGGCGCCGAACAGGCCCTGGAGGGCGCGGCCGCTGACCAGCACCGCGAAGTTCGGGGCGGCGCCGGCCAGTGCGGAGGCGGCGGCGAAGCCGACGACACCGGTGAGGAAGACGATCTTCCGGCCGATCAGGTCCGCGAGCCGGCCGCCGAGCAGCAGCAGGCTGCCGAAGGACAGCGAGTAGGCGGTGACGATCCACTGGCGGTTGCCGTCGCTGAAGTGGAGCGCCTCCTGCGCGGAGGGCAGCGCGATGTTGACGACGGTCGCGTCGAGCACCACCATGAGCTGCGCGATCGCGATCACCGCGAGGACCCACCAGCGGTGTGACGAGGGTGCCCCTGGAGTCGGCTTGTCCAGGGCGACCGGGCTGCCCGGTGCCGGGTCGCCGACGTTCAGGTCGGCCGGGGAATGAGTCGACATGGCAAGTGACTCCTGGAAGAGGGACGGGCGGCGAACCGCGAGGAGGAACGAAACGGTTTCGTACTCTGACGTACTCGATCGACCGTACGACGCGAAATATCGAAACGCAAACGTTTCGCTGCCTGCCGGGGTGTGCGACTGCTCACAGCTTCCCGGCTCAACCCCGGCCCGGAGCCGCGGCGTCTGACTGTCAGCGTGCTGTGCGCTCCGCCGGGCCCCGGGCTCGCCGCCGTGCCCTGGGCGCGGCTCTGCGGCGTACGGCTCAGGAGTCCGCGCGGCCGGTCGCCGCGACCGCCACGCCCAGCCCGATCATCGCCAGGCCCCCAGTGCCGCCGATGGCCGCCATGCGGCGCGGCGAGCGGGCGAACCAGGTGCGGGCCGCCGACGCGGTCAGCGCCCACGCGCTGTCGCAGACCAGGGCGAGCACGGTGAAGACCAGCCCGAGCAGCAGCATCTGCTCGTGCACGCCGCCCGCCTCCCGGTTCACGAACTGCGGGAGCACAGCGGCGAAGAAGATGCAGGTCTTCGGGTTCGTCACGCCCACGACGAAGCCCTCCCACAGGGTGCGCGCGTCACTGCGGGCCCGCCCCGGCACCCTCGCCGCACCGGCCTGCACGCCGACAGCCGCGCCCGCGCCCGGTTCCGGCTCCGCGCCCGGGTCCGGCTCCGCGCCCGCCTGCGGCACGGCCGTCGCCGTCGCCGTCGCCAGGTCCGCGCGGTGGCGCCACGCCTTGACGCCCAGGAAGACCAGGTAGACCGCGCCCACCAGCTTCACGCCCGTGAAGACCGCCGCCGAGGTCGCCATCACCTCGCCCAGGCCCAGCGACACGGCCGCCGCCAGCAGGTACGCGCCGATCGCGTTGCCCACGACGCTGCCGAGCGCGGTGCGGCGGCCGTGCGCCAGCGCCCGGCCGAGGACGAACAGCACGCTGGGGCCGGGGATCAGCACCAGCACCAGGGATATCCCGGCGAAGCCGAGCAGACGGTCGACGGACACGGCGAACTCCATTCAGGGCAGGGGGCCTTCCGCGTGAGCGTAGGCCGTCAGCGGCGCCGCGTCCGGTGGGTTTTCGGGGTCGCGGCCGCCCGCTTCCCCCGCCGCGGGGGAAGTACGCGCCGCCCTTACGGCAGGAGGCCCGCGCGCCGCGCGGCGACCACCGCTTCCAGGCGGGTGTGCGCGCCCAGTTTGCGCATCGCGGAGCGCAGATAGCTCTTGACGGTCTCCGGCCGCAGCCGCAACCGGGCGGCAGCCGCCGCGTTCGTCGCGCCGGAGGAGATCGCACTGAGGACGTCGAGTTCGCGCGGGGTCAACCGGGGGGCGCCGGGCGCCGGACCGGTCCGCGCGGCCGGCGGCGCCGCGCCGGCCGCCGCGAGCCGGGTGCACGCCCCCAGCAGCTCGTCCCGCAGGCGCGGGTCCGGCACCTTCCCCGCCAGCGCCCGCAACTCCGCGTGCGCCTCCCGCACTTCCTCCCACGCCCGCGGGTCCGCGGACACCGGCGCCTGCGCGAGGGAGAGCAGCCGCTGCGCCTCGTCCCTTATCACCAGCGCCTGTTCCAGCTCCCGCGCCGCGTCCACCGCCACGTTCAGCGGCCGGTCGCCCAGCGCGAACGGCTGCCGCAGCGCCCCGTAGAGCACCCCGCGCACCCGCCGCTGCACCACGATCGGCACCGCGAGCACCGACCGCAGGCCCTCACTGGCCACCGCCGCGTCGTACTCGTGGCTGATCACCCGCGACTCGCGGTACTCGGTGACCGCGTACGGGCGGCCCATCGCCAGCGTCTTGCCGCCCAGGCCGTTGCCGGTGGTGATCGCGAGGCCGCGCAGCGACTCGGTGGCCGTGCCCGCCAGCTCGCTGATCCGGAACTGCCGCGCCCCGTACCCGGCCGGCAGCCCGCCGCCGCCCGGCACCAACCCGCCGAACGACACCGGAAGCAGCCCCGACCTGCGCATCCGCAGCAGCGCAGCACGCACCTCGACCGACTCACCGCGTCCGTTCACCCGCATTCACCCCCTCACCCCCTTACGGGGGTAGTGAGACCCACGTCACTACCCGACGATGCTACTCAGGGGTCCGTCGACGAGGAGGACACATGGCGGCATCGGACGCGACCGGAACCTTCCGGGAGGCCCGGGACTTCCTGCTGCGGCACCGCACGGACTACCAGGCCGCGTACGACGGCTACACCGCGCCGCGGCCGGACCGCTTCAACTGGGCGCTGGACTGGTTCGACGAGATCGCCGCCGATCCCGCGCGCGCCGACCGCCCCGCGCTGTGGATCGTCGAGGAGGACGGCAGCCAGGCGCGCACCACGTTCCGCGAGATGTCCGCCCGGACCGACCGGGTGGCGAACTGGCTGCGCGAACGCGGCGTACGCGCCGGCGACCGGGTGCTGGTCATGCTCGGCAACCAGACCGAGCAGTGGGAGACCGCGCTGGCGCTGATGAAGCTGCGGGCGGTCGCCATCCCGGCCACCCCGCTGCTCGGCCCCGCCGACCTGCGCGACCGGATCGACCGCGGCCGGGCCCGGCACGCGGTGGTCCGCGCCGCCGACACCGCCAAGTTCGCCGACGTGCCCGGCGACTACACGCGGATCGCGGTCGGCGGCGCCCCCGAGGGCTGGCACGCCTTCGAGGACGGCTACCGCGCCGATCCGCTCTTCCTGCCCGACGGGCCGACCCGCGGCGACGACCCGCTGATGCTGTACTTCACCTCCGGCACCACCGCCCGGCCCAAGCTCGTCCAGCACACCCACCTGTCGTACCCGGTCGGGCACCTGTCCACCATGTACTGGATCGGGCTGCGCCCGGGCGACGTGCACCTGAACATCTCCTCGCCGGGCTGGGCCAAGCACGCCTGGTCCAGCCTGTTCGCGCCGTGGAACGCCGAGGCGACGGTCTTCGTGCACAACTACACCCGGTTCGACGCGGCCCGGCTGATGGCCGAGATGGACCGGGCCGAGGTGACCAGCTTCTGCGCGCCGCCCACGGTGTGGCGGATGCTCATCCAGGCCGACCTGCGGGCGCTGGCGAACCCGCCGCGGGAGGCCGTCGCGGCCGGCGAACCGCTCAACCCCGAGGTGATCGAGCACGTCCGCCGGCTGTGGGGCGTGGTGATCCGGGACGGCTTCGGGCAGACCGAGACCGCCGTGCAGGTCGCCAACCCGCCCGGGCAGCTGGTGAAGGCCGGCTCGATGGGCCGGCCCACCCCCGGGTACGCGGTGGCCCTGGTCGACCCGCAGACCGGCGAGCCCGGCGACGACGGCGAGATCTGCCTCGACCTGTCCACCCGCCCGGTCGGCCTGATGACCGGCTACGCGGGCGACGAGGAGCGCACCGCCGAGGCGATGGCCGGCGGCTATTACCACACCGGCGACATCGGCCACCGCGACGCGGACGGCTACATCACGTACGTGGGCCGAAGCGACGACGTCTTCAAGTCCTCGGACTACAAGATCTCGCCGTTCGAGCTGGAGAGCGCGCTGCTGGAGCACGAGGCCGTCGCCGAGGCCGCGGTGGTGCCCGCCCCCGACGACCTGCGGCTGTCGGTGCCCAAGGCGTACGTGGTGCTCGCGGCCGGCTGGGCGGCGGACGGCGAGACCGCCAAGGCGATCTTCGCGCACTCCCGCGCGGTGCTCGCCCCCTACAAACGGGTGCGGCGGCTGGAGTTCGCCGACCTGCCCAAGACCGTCTCGGGCAAGATCCGCCGGATCGAGCTGCGCGAGGCGACCGCACGCGACGGCAGCCGCGAATACCGCGAGGAGGACCACCGGTGAGCGACACCGACACGCCCGTCGCCGACACCACGCCCGCCCAGCCGTCGTACGCCCACGGCACCGGCGGCACACCGCTGCTCGGCGACACGATAGGGCGCAACCTCGACCGGGCGCTGGCCGCGCACCCCGACCGCGACGCGCTGGTGGACGTCGCCGGCGGCCGGCGCTGGACCTACCGCGAGTTCGGCCGCGACGTGGACGCGCTGGCCCGGGGCCTGGCCGCGCACGGCGTGGACAAGGGCGACCGGGTCGGCATCTGGGCGGTCAACTGCCCGGAGTGGGTGCTGGTGCAGTACGCCACCGCCCGGCTCGGCGCGATCATGGTGAACATCAACCCCTCCTACCGGCTGCACGAGTTGGCGTTCGTGCTGGGGCAGTCCGGCGTCGAGGTGCTGATCGCCTCCACCGAGTACCGCACCAGCGACTACCGGGCGATGGCCGCCGAAGTCCGCGGCGACTGCCCGCGGTTGCGCGAGGTGGTGCACATCGGCGACCCGCAGTGGGCGGAGCTGATGGCCGCCGGCGCCGACCTGCCCGCCGACTTCCTCGCCGTGCGGGAGGCGTCGCTCAGCTGCGACGAACCGGTCAACATCCAGTACACCTCCGGCACCACCGGCTTCCCCAAGGGCGCCACCCTCTCCCACCACAACATCCTCAACAACGGCTACTTCGTGGGCGGCACGGTCGGCTACACCGAACAGGACCGGGTCTGCCTGCCGGTGCCCTTCTACCACTGCTTCGGCATGGTGATGGGCAACCTCGGCATCACCTCGCACGCGGCGTGCATCGTGATCCCCGCCCCGGTCTTCGACCCGGCCGCGACCCTGCGCGCGGTCGAACAGGAGCGCTGCACCTCGCTCTACGGGGTGCCCACGATGTTCATCGCCGAGCTGGGCCTGCCCGACTTCGCCTCCTACGACCTCAGTTCGCTGCGCACCGGGATCATGGCCGGCTCGCCGTGCCCGACCGAGGTGATGAAGCGGGTGATGTCGGAGATGCACATGGCCGAGGTGTCGATCTGCTACGGCATGACCGAGACCTCGCCGGTGTCCACCCAGACCCGCCGGGACGACGACCTGGAACACCGCACCGAGACGGTCGGCCGGGTACTGCCGCACCTGGAGGTGAAGGTCGTGGACCCTTCCTCGGGCATCACCCTTCCCCGCGGCACCCCGGGTGAGCTGTGCACCCGGGGCTACTCGGTGATGCTCGGGTACTGGGACGAGCCGCAACGCACCGCCGAAGCCGTGGACGAGGGGCGCTGGATGCACACCGGCGACCTCGCGGTGATGCGGGAGGACGGCTACGTCGCCGTCGTGGGCCGGATCAAGGACGTGATCATCCGCGGCGGCGAGAACGTCTACCCGCGCGAGGTCGAGGAGTTCCTCTACACCCACCCGAAGGTCTCCGACGTGCAGGTGGTCGGCGTGCCCGACGCGCGGTACGGCGAGGAGGTCCTCGCCTGCGTGATACCGCGCGACCCGGCCGACCCGCCCACCCTCGACGAGATCGCCGGCTTCTGCGCCGGGCGGCTCGCGCACTACAAGGTGCCGCGCCACCTGCGGGTGCTCGACGCGTTCCCGATGACGGTCAGCGGCAAGGTGCGCAAGGTGCAGCTGCGCGAGGAGTTCACCGCGCCCCCGGCGGCGCACCAGTGATACCTCAGCCGCGCCGCACCGGCCCGGGCCGCCGTCACACGGGCCGGTGCGGACCGGAGCGGGTGAGCTGGTCGGCGGCGTCGTTGACCGGCTGGGGCGTGCCGGTCAGGTCCAGCACGAACAGCGGCACCCCGAGCTGGTCGGCCCGCAGCCGCGCGTCGTGGGCGTATCCGGCCAGCGAGAAGAACGCGCCGGTGGCGTCCTCGTGCAGGCAGTTGAGCCACAGGCACTCCACGTCCCGCAGCGGTGTCGGCAGCGTCGCCGGGTCCACCTGGGCCACCAGGTCGTCGCCGCGCAGGTCGATGCCGTTGGCGGTGCGGTCCCCGGCCAGCCGGACGTTCCCGAAGCCGAGCCACTTCAGGTACTGGGCGGCGGCGCTCAGCGCGTCCCGGGCGGTGCGGATGGTGACCGGGCGGAAGGGCGGCCGGCGGGTGGTCGGCGGCGGCACCTGCCCGGTCGGCTCCGGAGCCGCCTCATGCGGCACCGGCACCCGCACCTCGCCCTGCTCGGCGGCGCAGCCCGCGACCGGCAGCCGCACCAGCGCCCCGCACACGCAGTCGAACTCCGGCTGCGGCCACTGGTCGGAGCGCCCGCACTCCGGGCAGCGCAGCCGGACCCAGGAGTCGTCCCAGGACCGGTGCACCACCTGCACGGGCGCGCCGCCGGCCAGCACCGGCGGGGCGAGCGGCTTGCCGCAGGCGCACGGAAACGTCGGGGCGGTGTAGCCGTGCTCCTGCCCGCAGGCGGGGCAGCGCACCGGCACGCTCTCAGCCATCGCTCGCAACTCCTGTCCGGCCCCGGCGGGTTCGGGGGCCGGGGCGTCGTGCACCCATAGTGCAGGAAGCCGGCGCCGCTGGGACCCTTCCTTCGCAACCAGTGAGCGGATGGAGTAGGCGCGGCGGTACGCGGGGGGCGGGGTCCGTTAGGGTCGCCTGCGGGCCGCCTCCGCGGTGGAGGGCCCAAGGAGCCGCAGATACCGTGGGGGCCGCCGTGCGCATGAGACTGGAGTTCACCACCGAGCCGTTCGACCTGGCGGAGCCGCCCGCGCACGCGCTGACCGCGCGCGAGGTGCTGTGGGACGCGGAGTCCGGCGGGGCGCTGGCGGCGGTCGAGGTCGGCCCGTTCGGCAACACCGCGGAGGGCGAGCGGGACGCGGTGGTCGCGGCGGTCGGCGAGCTGCTGCGGCGGACCACGGAGGCGGGCGCCACCCGGATATCACTCCAGGTCAGCGTGGTGGACGGGGCGGAGCGGTGAGCGACACCGACGGGCGGCTCGCCTTCGCCGCCGCCGTGCAGCCGCTGGTGGACGCCATCGGCGGGCAGGCGCTGCCGCCCGGTGAGGCCGGGGCCGACGACGTGGTGCTGAGCTGGGCGGGCGCGCCGGCGCTCGCGGTGCGGCTGCCGCACCTGGCCGACTCCCTGGACCACCTGCTCGCCGACCTGCGGCGCCGGCACGGCCCGCTGGACGAGCTGGGCCGCCGGGAGAAGCAGGCAGTGGTGCGGGTGCTGGAGGAGCGCGGCGCGTTCGCGCTGCGGCACGGCGTGGAGACGGCGGCCTCCGCGCTGGGGGTCAGCCGCTTCACCGTCTACAACTACCTGAACCGGCAGGACGCGGCCCACGACGCGAAGTAGCCGCGGTACGCCGGGGTATGCCGTGGATCGGCCATCCGCGGACGGGTTCAACAAACTGTTGACGCGCCCGTGCGGGTGCTCGTAGTTTGCGGGGGTGACGACCAGCGCTTCGCCGGGTCTGGCCCGGTTCAACGCGGACCGCGACCGCGCCGCCGAACTGCTGCGCGAGGTGTGCGCCGCCCGGGCGTGGGCCGCCGCGGTCGCGGCCGGGCGCCCGTACGCCCGGTTGGACGACCTGCTCGCCGCGAGCGACGCGGCCATGGCGGCGCTGACCGCCGCCGACCTGCGCGAGGCCGTGGCCGGCCATCCGCCGATCGGCCGCCCCACCCCGGGTGACGCGCAGTCCGCGCGCGAGCAGGGGGGTGTCGGCGGCGGCGAGCGGGCCGAGTTGCGCCGGCTCAACCTCGCCTACGAGCAGGCGCACGGCCAGGTCTTCCTGATCTGCGCCACCGGCCGCACCGGCGCCGAGATGCTGGCGGCGCTGAAGGAGCGGATCGGCAACAGCGCGGCGGCCGAACGCGAGATCGTCCGGGCCGAACTGGGAAGGATCAACCGGATCAGGCTCACCCGCCGCATCGAGGAGGACCCCGTATGACGGCAGTGCCGCAGGACCCGCTGCCCGGCCAGGCTGCTCCGGCCTCGGTCTCCACCCACGTGCTGGACACCAGCGCCGGGCACCCCGCGGCCGGCGTCGGCGTCGAACTGGCGGTCAGGACCGGGCCGCGGGCGCCCTGGCAGGCGCACGCCGCCTCGGCCACCGACGCCGACGGCCGCTGCGCGGACCTGCCCGCCCTGCCCGCGCACGCCGTGCAGGCGCGGCTCAGCTTCGCCGTCGCGCCCTACCTCACCGGACCGGCCGGCGAGGACCCGGCGGGCGCGGCCCGCGCCGCGTTCTTCCCCGAAGTGGCGGCCGTCTTCGCGGTCGCGCCCGGCGAGCACCACCATGTACCGCTGCTGCTCAGCCCGTACGGCTACTCCGTATACCGAGGGAGCTAGCACCATGACCGCACCGGACACCGGCCCCGCGCCGGACGCCGGAACCGCACCGGACACCGGCCCCGCGCCCGCCCGCCTGACCCGCCTCGGCCAGAACCAGTACGGCAAGGCCGAGGTGCGGGTGGTGCGGGTGGTCCGCGACGGCGCCACCCACCACCTGAAGGACCTCAACGTGTCGATCGCGCTGTCCGGCGCGATGGACGACGTCCACCTGTCCGGCTCCAACGCCAACGTGCTGACCACCGACGCCACCAAGAACACCGTCTACGCCTTCGCGCAGAAGTACGGCGTGGCGTCCGCGGAGGCGTTCGCGATCCGGCTGGCCCGGCACTTCGTCAGCAGCCAGGACGCCGTCCACCGCGCCCGGGTCCGCGTCGAGGAGTACGCCTGGGACCGGATCGGGCCGCAGGACAGCGGCCACTCCTTCGTCCGCGACGCCCGCGAGACCCGCACCGCCGAGGCCGCTTACGACGGCGAGCGCTGGCAGGTCGTGTCCGGGCTGAAGGACCTGGTGGTGCTGAACACCACCGACTCGGAGTTCCACGGCTTCGTCCGGGACGAGTTCACCACCCTGGCCGAGACCCGCGACCGCATCCTCGCCACCGAGGTCCACGCCCGCTGGCGGCACGCCTGGAGCAGCGACGACCAGCCGGTGCCCGCCTGGGAGGAGCAGTACCCGCGGGTGCGCGGCCACCTGCTGGCGGCCTTCGCCCGGACCTACTCCTTCTCCCTCCAGCAGACCCTGTACGCGATGGGCGCCCGCGTCATCGAGCAGACCCCCGGTGTGGACGAGATACGGCTGTCGCTGCCGAACAAGCACCACTTCCTGGTCGACCTCGCCCCCTTCGGCCTGCCCAACGACAACGAGGTGTACTACGCGGCCGACCGCCCGTACGGGCTCATCGAGGGCACCGTGCTGCGCGAGGGCGCGCAGGCCGCGATCCCGGTGACGGACTGAGAGGGCACGAGGCATGGCAGAGCAGATCCCGACCGGTACGGCGGGGGGCGCGGCGCGGCCGCGCCTGGTGATCGAGAACTGCGCGATCGCCACCGTGGACGCCGCCGGCACCGAGTACGCCTCCGGGCACGTCGTGGTGGCCGGCCGCACCATCGAAGCGGTCGGCGCCGGGCCCGCGCCCGCCGATCTCGCCGGAGTCGCCCGCCGGGTCGACGGCACCGGGCACCTGGCCACCCCCGGCCTGGTCAACACCCACCACCACTTCTACCAGTGGCTCACCCGGGGCCTGGCCCAGGACAGCAACCTCTTCGACTGGCTGGTGGAGCTCTACCCGACCTGGGCCCGGATCGACGAGCCCATGGTGTACGCTGGCGCCGCCGGGTCGCTGGCGATGATGGTCCGCGGCGGCGTCACCACCGCCATGGACCACCACTACGTCTTCCCGCGCGGCACCGGCGACCTGCTCGGCGCGGAGATCCGGGCCGCCGCCGAGATCGGGGTGCGCTTCACCGCCGCCCGCGGCTCGATGGACCGCGGGAAGTCCGACGGCGGGCTGCCGCCGGACTTCGCGGTGGAGGCCACCAAGGAGGCGCTGGCGGCCACCGAGGCCGCGATCGACACCCACCACGACGCGTCCTTCGGGTCGATGCTGCACATCGCCGTCGCGCCCTGCTCGCCCTTCTCCGTCTCCACCGAACTGATGCGGGAGGCGGCGGCGCTGGCCCGCCGCAAGGGGGTGCGGCTGCACACCCACGGCAGCGAGACCCTGGAGGAGGAGAAGTTCTGCCACGAGCTGTTCGGGATGGGCCCCACGGACTACTTCGAGTCCACCGGGTGGCTGGGCGGCGATGTGTGGATGGCGCACTGCGTGCACATGAATGACGCCGACATCGCGGCCTTCGCCCGCACCGGCACCGGCGTCGCGCACTGCCCGTCCTCCAACGCGCGCCTGGCCGCGGGGATCGCGCGGGTGCCGGACCTACTCACCGCAGGCGTCCCGGTCGGCCTCGGCGTCGACGGCACCGCCTCCAACGAGTCCGGCGAACTGCACACCGAACTGCGCAACGCGCTGCTGGTCAACCGGCTGCGCGGCGGCGAGAAGGCGCTCACCGCGCGGCAGGCGCTGCGCCTGGGCACCTACGGCGGCGCCCAAGTGCTCGGCCGCGAGCGGGAGATCGGCTCCCTGGAGCCCGGCAAGCTCGCCGACCTGGTGCTGTGGCGGCTCGACGGCATCGGGCACGCCTCGATCGCCGACCCGGTCGCGGCGCTGGTGCTGGGCGCGGCCGCCCCGGTCACCCTGTCGCTGGTGGGCGGCCGCCCGGTGGTGGAGGACGGCCGGCTCACCCGGGTCGACGAGGAGGCCGTCGCGAAGCTCACCCGCGCCGAGGCCCGCCGCCTGGCGCGGATCGCCGGCCTGGTCTGAACCGCCGAAGAACCGCCGCACGGCTGCCGCCCGGTGACCCTTGCCGCCGGGCGGCGGCCCTGGCGCTAGAGCGACTTGTACATGATGTGCAGCCCCACGTAGCCCAGCCGCGGGTGCCGGAAGCCGTCGGGCACGGTGCCGACCACCTCGAAGCCCAGCGACCGGTAGAGCGCCACCGCGTGGGTGTTGGACGCCACCACCGCGTTGAACTGCATCCCGCGGTAGCCTTCCGCGGCCGCCCAGCGCAGCGCCTCCGTGCACAGCGCCCGCCCCACGCCCCGCCCGGCGTGCGCGGGGTCGACCATGAAGCTGGCGCTCGCGACGTGGCCGGCGTTGCCCATCTGGTTCGGGTTCATCTTCGCGGTGCCCAGCACCCGGCCGCCGGCGTCGGCGGCCACGACCGTACGGCCGGGCGGCGGGAGCATCCAGTAGCCGCGGCCCACCTCCTGCGTGAGGTCCACCGGATAGCTGAACGTCTCGCCCTCGGCGCAGATCCGCTGCAGGAACGGCCAGATCAGCGGCCAGTCCGCGGCCGTCGCGTCGCGCAGCACCGGCGCCGCCACCGCGCTCACCCCACCAGGTGCTGGTAGGCGGGCAGGGTGAGGAAGTCGACGTACTCCGCGTCGAGCGCGGTGCGGATCAGCAGGTCGTGCGCCTCGGCCCACCTGCCCGCCATGAACGCGTCCTCGCCGATCTCGTCCCGGATCGCGAGGAGTTCGTCGGCGGCGACCTGCCGGACCAGCTCCGCGGTGGCCTGGCGGCCGCCCTCGAAGACCACCCCGGCGTTGGTCCACTGCCAGATCTGCGAGCGGGAGATCTCCGCGGTGGCCGCGTCCTCCATCAGGTTGAAGATCGCCACCGCGCCCGAGCCGCGCAGCCACGCCTCGATGTAGCGGATGCCGACCTGCACCGCGTTGCGCAGGCCCTCGTAGGTGGGGCGGGCGTCCAGGGAGGCGATGTCGATCAGCTCGGCGGCGGTGACGTGCACGTCCTCGCGCAGCCGGTCCTTCTGGTGCGGGCGCTCGCCCAGCACCGCGTCGAAGGAGGCGCGGGCGATCGGCACCAGGTCGGGGTGGGCCACCCAGGAGCCGTCGAAGCCGTCGGCGGCCTCGCGGTCCTTGTCCGCCTTGACCTTCTCGAAGGCCACCTTGTTGACGTCGGGGTCGCGGCGGGAGGGGATGAAGGCGGCCATGCCGCCGATCGCGTGCGCGCCGCGCTTGTGGCAGGTGCGCACCAGCAGTTCGGTGTAGGCGCGCATGAACGGCGCGGTCATCGTCACCGCGTTGCGGTCCGGCAGCACGAATTTCTCGCCGGCGTCCCGGAAGTTCTTCACGATCGAGAACAGGTAGTCCCAGCGGCCCGCGTTCAGGCCCGAGGCGTGCTCGCGCAGCTCGTAGAGGATCTCCTCCATCTCGTACGCGGCGGTGATCGTCTCGATCAGCACGGTGGCGCGGACGGTGCCGCGCGGGATGCCGGTGTACTCCTGGGCGAAGACGAACACGTCGTTCCACAGCCGCGCTTCGAGGTGCGACTCGGTCTTCGGCAGGTAGAAGTAGGGGCCCTTGCCGAGGTCCAGCAGGCGCTGCGCGTTGTGGAAGAAGTACAGGCCGAAGTCGACGAGGGCGCCGGCGACCGGCTCGCCGTCGACGGTCAGGTGCCGCTCGTCGAGGTGCCAGCCGCGCGGGCGCACCACCACCGTCGCCAGCTCGGCGGCGTCCTTGAGGGCGTAGCTCCTGCCCTCGGGCGAGGTGAAGTCGATCCGGCGCTCGTAGGCGTCGGTCAGGTTGAGCTGGCCGCTGACGACGTTGTGCCAGGTGGGGGCGGAGGCGTCCTCGAAGTCGGCGAGCCAGATGCGGGCGCCGGAGTTGAGCGCGTTGACCGTCATCTTGCGGTCGGTCGGCCCGGTGATCTCCACCCGGCGGTCCTGGAGCGCGGGCGGCGCGTCGGCCACCCGCCAGTCGCCCGCGCGGATGTGCGCGGTCTGCGGCAGGAAGTCCAGGGTGGCGGTGCGGGCGATCTCGGCGCGGCGCTCCCTGCGCAGTGCCAGCAGCTCGTCGCGGCGGGCGGCGAAGCGCCGGTGCAGCTCGGCGACGAAGGTCAGCGCCTCGGGAGTCAGCACCTCCTGCGAGCGGGGTACGGGACCGGCGGCCGCGGAGACGGCGGCCGGGGACGGCGCGCTTGCTGACATGCGGGTCACTCCTCCGGGAGGCGGGGGTGGCACGGGGCCGGGGCACACCCGGGGCGCGCGCTCACTTCTGCACAGCGGATCATAGTTTTCGCAGTGCGGAAGTTCAACGTTCTGTGATGCGGGCGGCCCGCCGTTCAGCCGAGCAGCCGCAGGTCGGCCGGAGTGTCGATGTCGGCCGGGTCGCCGAGGTCCCCGCACTCCACCGCCACGGTCTGCCCGGCGTGCGCGCGCAGATACGTCCGCGCCCCGCGGTCCCCTTCCGCGCTGCCCGCCACCCCCGCCCAGCGGCTCGCCCCGAACAGCACCGGATGCCCCCGCCGGCCGCCGTAGACCGCTGCGGCCAGTCCCGACGGCAGGTCCCCGGAGGCCCGGGCCGCCGCGACCACCCGCGCCACCGCCGCGCCCGGCACCCCCGGCTGGTCCACCAGACAGACCACCGCCGCGACCGGCCCGCCCGGCTCCGCCGCCGCGGCGGCCAGCGACGCCAGCCCCGCGCGCAGCGAGGAGCCCATGCCGCCGGCCCAGTGCGGGTTGTCCACCAGCACGCAGCCGGCCAACTCGGCGCGCTCGCGCACCTCCCGCGCCGCCGCGCCCAGCACCACGTGCACCGGCCCGCAGCCGCCCGCCCGCAGCACCGCGACCGCGTGCTCCACCAGCGGCCGCCCCCGGTAGGCCAGCAGCGCCTTCGGCCGCCCGCCGAGCCGCCGCCCGCCACCGGCCGCCAGCAGCAGTCCGGCCACCTCGCCCTGTGTGTTCATCCGTCCTGCATACCCCGCGTGTCACGGCCGCGGAACAGGGCGCCTTCGGCGCGGCGTGTTCCGGTATCGTCTGGCCCTGTTGCGGGTGGGGGCGGTTGCCAGGTGAAGAACGGGGACTGAGGGGACTGATGGGGCCAGCGCACACCGGTCCGGACTTCGGTCAGGACCTCGGGCCGGACTTCCGCGGCCCGGTCTTCGCACCTCTCGCCGACGAGGACCCGGCGAGCGTGTCCGGGCACCGCATCGGCGCGCGCCTCGGCGCGGACGGGCCGGGCGCGGCGGGCGTCACCTACCTCGCCTACGAGCCCGGCGGGCAGCCGGTCGCGCTCACCGTGATCCGCCCCGAACTCACCACCGCCGACGGCTTCGCCGCCCGCTTCCACCAGGACGCGCAGGCCGCGGCGCGGGTGCCCGGGCCGCGCGCGGTGCCGGTGGTCGGCAGCGGGCGGGAGGGCGAGCGGTACTGGATCGCCACCGGCTACGTGCCCTCGCTGTCGCTGCGTGCCGCCGTCGAGGGCGCGGGGCCGCTGCCCACCGGGGTGGTGCTGCGGCTGGTCGCCGCGCTCGCCGAGGGGCTCCAGGCGATGCACCACGCCGGCGTGGTGCACGGCGGGCTGCGCCCGGCGCATGTGCTGCTCGCCGGCGACGGCCCCCGGGTGAAGGGCCACGGGCTGGCGTGGGTCGCGGAAGGCGCCGATCCGGCGGGCGCGAGCAAGGGTGCTGGTGCCGGTGCCGGTGCCGGTGCCGGTGCCGCTGCCGGTACGGGCACGGGCGAGGGCGCGGACGCCGCTGCGGCGCGCGAACAGGCCGCGGGCACAGGTACGGAGCCGGGGACCGGTACGGAGCCGGGCGCGGGTGCGGCCGCGGGCTCTTCCGGCGCGGCGGACGGACCCGCCGCGGTCGGTGAGGCGACCGCTTTCCGCTCACCCGAGCAGGCCGCCGGCCAGCCCGCCCGGCCCGCCACCGACGTCTTCGCACTCGGGCAGATAGCCGCGTACGCCTCGATCGGCGCCGCGCCCTTCGGCGACGGCTCCCGGGTGCAGAGCGCGGAGCCGGACCTCAACGAACTCCCGGGCCAGCTGCGGGAGATCGTCACCCGCTGCCTGATCAAGGACCCCGCGCTGCGGCCCTCGCTGGCCCAGATCACCACGATGTGCGCGCAGGCCGCGCCCGAGTCCCGCCCGGTGTCCTGGCTGCCCGCACCGCTGCTCGCCGCGATCCTCCCGGCGATACCCCCGCCGCACTTCTCCCCGCCCCCGGCCGGGCCGCCGTCCCAGGCCGCGCGCCCGCAGCCGGTACGGCCCGACGCCGCAGCTCCCGCGCCCGCCGCGCCGCCCCAGGCCGCGCCCGTACCGGCACCGGCTCCCGTACCGGCGCCCGCGCCCCCCGCCGGTCCGCCGGGCACCTACCTGTGGCACCCGCAGCAGTGGCCGCGCGCCCCGTACGTCCATGTGCCGCTGCCTCTGCCGCGCAAGCGGCGCAAGGCGGTCGGCGTGGTGGCCGCGGTCGCCTGTGTCGCGGTCGCGGCCACCGCCGCGGTCGCGCTGTCCTCGGGCGGCGGGCAGCCGTCCGTCGGGTCCCAGGAGCCGCAGGGCGGCCTTCCGCAGCCCTCGCCCACGACGACGCCGACCGCCCAGGGGGTGCCGTCGCCCGGGGCGACCTCGCCGCCGCCCGGTGGCGGCGCCACCGGTTCACCGCCCGAAACCGGCCTGGTCTACCAGCAGTTGAAGCTGCCGCCCGGCCACGGGGTGTCGCTGCGCTCGGACCCGCCGACCGTCGGCTCCGGCACCTACAGCGGCGACTTCGGGCTGACCGCGGACGCCGGCGCCTTCACCGTGGACCGCTCCCGGGACACCCTCGCCCTGATCGACGCCGGCCGCGCCGGGACCGCCGCCACCTGCCAGTCCTCGAACGCCGTGGACTCCGTCCAAGCGGCCACGCTCGGCACGGGCACCCGGCTGTGCGTGCGCTCCGCCGACGGCACCGTCACCGCATTGGTGACGTTCCGTCAGCTGCCGACCCGTCAGAACCCGGACACCGCAGCCGTGTTCGACGTCACCGTGTGGCACGAGGTGGCCGGCCGTTCCGCCCCGGGTACGGGAATCAGCGCAGATTTCGTCAACTCAGTGGCGGAATAACGCCGGTTGGCGAATACTGATCGGCCCCGGGGCGCCCCTTGCCGGACGGCGCCCGGGCGCAGTTCGACGCAAGGGTGGGTCATACGTGGCGGTGGGGGAGACGCGCGTGCTCGACAACGGGTGCGGCGGTGCGGACACGGGCCCGGCCGGGAGCGGGCTGGGCGCCGGCCTGGCGGCCGCGGTCGGCCGGATGCGCCGGGAGCTGATCGCCTACCGGCGGCCGCTGCCGGACCGGGCCGTCGCCGAGGACGAACTCGACGCGCTGGCACGGGCGGCCGCGGCCATGGACCAGGTGCCGGACCCGGCGGACTGCGAGCGGATGCGCCACTCCTTACTCCTGGTGGTGGCCGTGATCGGCTCGGTGAGCGCGCTCACCGCCCCGCTCGACGCCCTGCGCGAGGCCGTCGAGTTGCTGGCCCCACCACGCCCCTGAACCCCGCGCCCGCGGTGACCTGTTGACGCGCTCCATGGGCACGCGCTCCATCGGCACCCGCTCCCCGCGCGGACGCGCCTTCGCGCCTCACGTCGTCAGCGCGAGCGCCAACTTCCCGGCCACGTCCCGCAGCACCGGCACGATCGCGGCCGTGGCCGCCTCGGTCACCCGCCCGGCCGGGCCGGAGATCGAGATCGCCGTGGCGGTCGGCGCACCGGGCACACTGACCGCCAGGCACCGCACCCCGGCCTCCTGCTCGTTGTCGTCGACGGCGTAGCCCTGCGCCCGGACCCGCTCCAGCGCGGTGAGGAAGACGTCCGGGTCGGTGAGGGTGTGCTCGGTCGCGGCCGGCATCCCCGTCCGCCCGAGCAGCGCCCGCACCTGCTCGTCCGGGAGCTGCGCCAGCAGCGCCTTGCCGACGCCCGTGGAGTGCGGCAGCACCCGCCGCCCGACCTCGGTGAACATCCGCATCGAGTGCCGCGAGGGCACCTGCGCGACGTAGACCGCCTCGTCGCCGTCGAGCAGCGCCATGTTCGCGGTCTCGCCGGTGGCGTCGACGAGTTCGGCGAGGTATGGGCGGGCCCAGGTGCCCAGCAGCCGGGACGCGCTCTCGCCGAGCCGGATCAGCCGGGGGCCCAGGGCGTACCGCCGGTTCGGCTGCTGGCGGACGTAGCCGCAGTCCAGCAGGGTGCGCATCAGGCGGTGGATGGTCGGCAGCGGCAGCCCGCTGCCGGCCGACAGCTCGCTCAGCCCGACCTCGCCGCCCGCGTCGGCCATCCGCTCCAGCAGGTCGAAGGCGCGTGCGAGCGACTGCACGCCTCCGGCGCGGTCAGCAGGCACCTGCGTTCCCCTCGTTCGTGGCGGACCTGTGGCGGACCACTGTGGCGGACCTGTGGCGGACCTCGCGGCGGGCCGCGCCCGGGGGCGCCGCACCTCCTGCGCGGAAGGAGGTTTTCGCTTCGCGGAATCCTACCGCCCTTGACGTCCCGGGGCGCGCTGCCCACCATGTCCGTCAACAGAACGTTGAAGCGGGCCGGACGGCGGAGGTCGCATGGTGGAGGAGCAGGTGCTGCGCTCGACGCGGGTGGTCACCCCGGAGGGCGAACGGCCCGCAGCGGTGCTCGTCGCCGGCGGCACGATCACCGCGGTGCTGCCGCACGACGCGGTGCCGCCCCCCGGCGCCCGCTGCACCGACCTCGGCGACGACGTGCTGCTGCCCGGCCTGGTGGACACCCATGTACACATCAACGACCCCGGCCGCGCGGAGTGGGAGGGCTTCGCCACCGCCACCGCGGCCGCCGTGGCCGGCGGCGTCACCACCCTGGTGGACATGCCGCTCAACAGCCTGCCGCCCACCACCACCGCGGCCCACCTCGAGGTCAAGCGCGCCGCCGCCGTGGGCCGGGTGCACACCGACACCGGCTTCTGGGGCGGCGCGGTGCCCGGCAACACCGCCGGCCTCGAGGCGCTCCACGACGCGGGCGTCTTCGGCTTCAAGTGCTTCCTGGTGCCCTCGGGCGTCGAGGAGTTCCCGCACCTGGACCGGCCCGGACTGGCGGAGGCGATGGACGAGTTGGCGCGCTTCGACGGCCTGCTCATCGTGCACGCCGAGGACCGGGCGCTGATCGAGGGCGCCCCGCAGCGCGGCGGCCGCCGCTACGCGGACTTCCTCGCCTCCCGCCCGCCGGCCGCCGAGGACCACGCGATCGCCGGGCTGATCGAACTGGCCGCCGCACGCGGCACCCGGGTGCATGTCCTGCACCTGTCCTCCGCCGGCGCGGTCCCGCTGATCTCCGCCGCCCGCCGGGAGGGGGTCCGGCTGACCGTGGAGACCTGCCCGCACTTCCTCACCCTCACCGCCGAGGAAGTCCCCGACGGCGCGACGGAGTTCAAGTGCTGCCCGCCGATCAGGCAGGCCGCCAACCAGGACGTGCTGTGGCAGGCGCTCGCCGACGGCGTCATCGACTGCGTCGTCTCCGACCACTCGCCGTCCACCATCGACCTCAAGCACCAGGACACCGGGGACTTCGCCACCGCCTGGGGCGGCATCTCCTCCCTCCAGCTCGGCCTGCCCGCGGTGTGGACCGAGGCCCGCCGGCGCGGGCACACCCTCGCCGACGTGGCCGGCTGGATGTCGGCCGGTCCGGCCCGGCTGGCCGGGCTCGACGCGGTCAAGGGTGCGATCGCCCCGGGCCGCGACGCGGACTTCGCGGTGCTCGACCCGGAGCGGACCTTCACCGTGGACCCCGCCCGGCTGCACCACCGCAACCCGATCACCGCCTACGCCGGCCGCACCCTGCACGGCGTGGTCCGCGCCACCTACCTGCGCGGCCGCCTCGTCGCCGGGCAGGTGGGCGGCGCCGGCCCGGCCCGCGCGACGGGCGAGCCGGCCGGCCGCCTCATCACCCGCCCGGCCGCCCGGAACTGAGCCGCGGACAGCAGCGGACCCGGCGGCACGCCCCTGGAGCGGGACGCGCCGCCGGGTCCACCGGTCGCGCGGGTCAGGCCGCGCGACGCCCCTTCCTGCGGTGCCCGGCAACGATGTCGGCGTAGCGCCGCCCGCTGCCCTTGATGGTGCGCTGCTGCGTGGCGTAGTCGACGTGCACCAGGCCGAAGCGCTTGTCGTAGCCGTACGCCCACTCGAAGTTGTCCAGCAGCGACCAGGCGAAGTAGCCGGCCAGCGGCACCCCGCGCCGTACCGCTCGGGCGCAGGCGGCGAGGTGGTCCTCCAGGTACCGCGTGCGCTCCGGGTCGTCCACCTGGCCGTCCGGGCCGACCACGTCGCGGTAGGCGGAGCCGTTCTCCGTGACGAAGATCTTGTGCGGCCCGTACTCCTCCTTGAGCCGGACCAGCAGCGACTCCAGGCCGTCCGCGTCGACCTCCCAGTCCATCGCGGTGCGCGGCACCCCCGGGCGGTAGGCCATCTTCGCCCACGGTGCCGGGCCGGTCGGGTCGTCCGTGATGTACTGCGGGAAGTAGTAGTTCAGCCCCAGCCAGTCCAGCGGCGCCGCGATCAGCTCCATGTCGCCGTCCCGGACCGGCAGTTCGACGCCGTACAGGTCCACCATGTCCTGCGGGTAGCCGCGCCCGTGGATCGGGTCGAGCCACCAGCGGTTGGTGTGGCCGTCGGCGCGCCGGGCGGCGGCCACGTCCGCCGCGCGGTCGCTGGCCGGCAGGCACGGGCTGAGGTTGTTGACGATGCCGATCTGCAGTCCGCTGTGCGCGGCCCGCAGCGCCTGTACCGCGAGCCCGTGGCCGAGGTGCAGGTGGTAGGAGGTGCGGACCGCGGCGGTCAGGTCGGTCCAGCCCGGGGCCATGGTGCCTTCGAGGTGGCCGATCCAGGCCGAGCACAGCGGCTCGTTGAGGGTCGCCCAGTACGTGACGCGGTCGCCGAGCGCCTGCCCGACCACGGCCGCGTACTCGGCGAACCGCTCGGCGGTCTCCCGCTCCGGCCAGCCGCCGCGGTCCTGCTGCGCCTGCGGCAGGTCCCAGTGGTAGAGCGTCGCGTTCGGGGTGATGCCCGCCTCCAGCAGGCCGTCCACCAGCCGGTCGTAGAAGTCCAGGCCCGCCTGGTTGACCGCGCCGCCGCCCGCGGGCACGATCCGCGGCCAGGCGATGGAGAACCGGTAGGCGTCCAGGCCAAGGGACTTCATCAGCCCCAGGTCCTCGCTCCAGCGGTGGTAGTGGTCGCAGGCGACGTCGCCGGTGTCGCCGCCCGCGACCTTGCCGGGGGTGTGGGAGAAGGTGTCCCAGATGGACGGGGCCCGGCCGTCCTCGTCCACCGCGCCCTCGACCTGGTAGGCGGCGGTGGCCGCCCCCCAGAGGAAATCCGCGGGAAGAGCGCTCAGGTCGTTCACGAGTTGCCTTTCGCTGGGGGTCACTTGACGGCGCCGGCGGTCAGCCCGGCCACCAAGTAACGCTGAAGAAGCAGGAATCCGGCGACCACGGGGACGCTCACCACGAGCGAGGCGGCCATGACCTGGTTCCAGTACACGTCGTTCTGGGTGGCGTACTCGCGCAGGCCCACCGCGAGCGTGCGGGTGCCCTCGTTGGTCATCACCGACGCGAAGAGCACCTCGCCCCAGGCGGTCATGAAGGCGTAGACGCTCACCGCCACGATGCCGGGGATCGCGGCCGGCACCACCACGCGGAACAGCGCGCCCATCGGCCCGCAGCCGTCGACCTTCGCCGCCTCGTCCAGGTCCCGGGGGATCGAGTCGAAGTACCCGACGAGCATCCAGATGGAGAACGGCAGGGAGAAGGTGAGGTAGGTGATGACCAGCCCGAGCCGGCTGCCGTTGAGCGTGATGCCGGTGTCGTTCCCGATGTTGACGAAGATCAGGTACAGCGGCAGCAGGAAGAGGATGCCGGGGAACATCTGGGTGGACAGCACCGTGACGGTGAACAGCCGGCGGCCCACGAAGCGGTACCGGCTGACACCGTAGGACGCGAAGATCGCCACCGCGACCGACAGCACCGTCGCGCTCACCGACACGATCAGCGAGTTCGCGAAGTAGTGCGCCAGTGGGATGGTGTGCCAGATGTCGACGTACGGCTTGACCGTGACGTGCCGGGGAATCCACTGGAACGAACCCTGCACGTCCGACAGGCTCTTCAGCGAGGAGCTGAGCATCACGTAGACCGGCACGAGCACGAACAGCAGCAGCAGGGTCAGCACGACGCGCCGGGTCCAGACGAACGACCTGGGCTGCGCCATCGGGGACCGCGGTACTGAGGTCCTAGGCATCGGCGTCGCCTCGCTTCCGGGACGTGAGCAGCAGGTAGACCGCCGTGACCAGCAGCAGGAACAGCAGCAGGAGCACCGACATCGCCGAGCCCTCGCCGAAGTTCCAGGTGATGAACGACGACTGGTAGATGTGCAGGGAGATCAGGTCCGCCTGGTGCGGCGGCGCCGAACCGAACAGCACGTACGGCGTGTTGAAGTCGTTGAAGGTCCACAGGAACAGCACCAGCACCATCACCTGGTTGACCGGGCGCAGCGAGGGCAGCGTGATCTTCCGGATCTGCTGCCACACCCCGGCGCCGTCCATGGCGGCGGCCTCGTACAGTTCGCGCGGGATGTTCTGCAGGCCGGCCATCAGCGCCAGGAACGCGAACGGCCAGGACTTCCAGACCGAGACGATCAGCAGCGCCCAGAAGCTGTTGCCGCCGATCAGCCAGAACGACTTGTCCGACGTCAGGTGCAGCTGGTCGTGGAGCACGTGGTTCACCAGGCCGGTGTTCTGCTGGAACATGAAGGTCCAGGTGATCACCGTCGCGTACACCGGCAGGGCGTACGGCACCAGGAAGATCGCGCGCATCACCGCCCGGCCGCGGAAGGTCTCCTGCATCAGGATCGCCGCCGCGGTGCCGATCAGCCAGGACAGGCCGACCGACAGCACCGTGAACTCCAGCGTCACCCGGAACGAGTGCAGCAGCGCCTCGCCGATCGGCTGGTGGAACTTGACCGAGATCTTGTAGTTGTCGAAGCCCGTCCAGGGGGCGGTGCTCCAGTTGCGGATGTAGAAGAGCGTCAGGCCCTTGAAGCTGATCAGGATGCCGAAGAGCATCGGCACGATGTGGATCAGCAGTTCCAGCAGGATCGCGGGCAGCAACAGCAGGTAGGGCAGGCCGCCTTGGCGCAGCCGTGCCGTGACGCGCCGCCGGAGCCGGCCCCGGCCAGCGGGCTTGCCGCTGTCGGGACCGGCCTCGGGGGCGCTTTCCAGGGGTGTGGTGGCAGTCATGGGGGAGAGCCGATCCTCAGGACGCGGGCATCTGCGACTGCGCCTTGACCAGTGCGGCCTTGACGTCGGCGGTGGTGACCGACTTGCCGCCGGCGGCGTCGGCGAACAGGTCCTTGATGGCGGTGCCGACGGTGGTCTCGAACTGGCTCTCGTTGGGCACCTGCGGCAGCGGCGCGGCCGACTTGGACAGCACGCTCGCCAGCGTCTTCAGGTCGGGCGTCTGGAACGCCGGGTCGCTCTGCGCCGCGGTGACCGGCGGCAGCGTGCCGTAGGTGGAGTTGAGGATCTTCTGCTCGGCCGGGCTGGTCATGAAGTTCACGAACTTCAGCGCCGCGGACTGGTGCTTGGTGCTCTTGAACACCGCGATGTTGATGCCCGCCACCATGGAGGTGATCCCGGCGTCACCGGTCGCGCCGGCGGTCTGGGTCGGCACCGGCACCACGCCGTACTGGTCCTGCGACATGCCGTGCGCCTTGATCGTGGCGGCGGCGGACTGCCACATCATCATCGCCGCCTTGCCGGTGGCGAAGTCGGTGATGGTCTGGTTCTGGTCGTACTCCGCGTCGCCCTTGGCGGCCTCGCCGCTGGCGATGAAGTCGACGTACTGCTTGACCGCGGCCACGTTGGCGTCGCCGGTGAAGGTGGGCTTGCCGGAGGAGTCGAACCAGTCGGCGCCGCGCTGCTTGGCGAGCACGAACGCGTGGTGGATGTTCTCGGCGCCGTTGCTGCCCTCGACGGCTATGCCGTGCACGCCGCCCTTGGTCAGCTTCTTCGCGTCGGCGTCCAGTTCGGCCCAGGTCGTCGGCGGCTGGAGGCCGGCGTCGGCGAACATCTTCTTGTTGTAGTACAGGCCGTACGACTCGGAGTACAGCGGCACCGCGGCCGGGTCCTGGCCGGCCGCGCCGGAGGCGGCGATGGCCGAGGCGGCGAAGCGGTCCTTGCCGCCGATGGCGGTGAAGTTGGCGCTGTCGAACGGCAGCAGGGCGCCGGTGGCCTGGAGGGAGGCCGACCAGGTGTTGCCGATGTTCAGCACGTCCGGGCCCTGGCCGGAGGTGGCCGCCGCGAGGATGCGGTTGAGCAGGTCGGCCCAGCCGATCACCTCCAGCTTGACCTTGATGCCGGTCTGCTGCTCGAACTTCTTGAGTTCCGGGGTGAGCACCTGCTTGTCGTTGCCGAGGCTGGTGCCCTGGTTGCTCGCCCAGTACGTCAGGGTGACGCCCTTGTCGCTGCCGTTCTTGCCGCTGCTGCTGTCGCTCGAACCACCGCCGCACGCGGCTGCGGTGAGGCCCAGCGCGGCCACGAGGGCGGTGGCCGCGAAGACTCTGTTGGTGCGCATAACGGTTCCCTCTCAGGGGTGGGGTCGCTTCAGGAAGTGAACAGCGCCTGTGACTTAATTCAGGCCGTGATTTAACTTGTGAGAAAAGGTGGCGTCAAGACCCCGTGCAGCGATAGGTTCCAGCGGGGCGGAGCAGAGGGGAGCCCAGATGGCTGAGCGGGCCAAGCGCACGGTGCGTGACCTGCGGCGCGGCAACCGTGCCTCGCTTCTGCGTCATTTGTATTTCGAAGGCCCCCTCAGCCGGCAGGAGCTGGGCCGGGACACCGGCCTGAGCGCCGGCTCGATCAGCAACGTCGTTGGAGAGTTGATCGCGGACGGCATGGTCGAGGAGGCGGGCGCCGTCGACTCCGACGGCGGGCGCCCGCGCACCCTGCTCCAGGTCGCCCCCGGCTACGGCCACGTGATCGGCGTGGACGTCGGCGAGACCCGGGTGCGGGTCGAGCTGTTCGACCTCGCCCTGACCGAACGGGCGTCGGCGGACCTGCCGTTGTCCGACAGCGGGCACGACGTGGACCTGGTGGTCCGGCTCGCCCTGGAGGGCATCGCCGCCGTGGTCGGCGAGGCCGGCGTCGACGAGCGGGAGGTGCTGGGCGTCGGCATCGGCGTGCCCGGCATCGTGGCGCAGGGCGAGCCGCCGGACGCCGCCGCCGGGATCGGCGACGGCATCGTGGTGCACGGCCAGACCATCGGCTGGGACGCGGTGCCGCTCGGCCGCCTGCTGCGGGCCGGCACCGACCTGCCGCTGTTCATCGACAACGGCGCCAAGACCCTCGGCCAGGCCGAGATGTGGTTCGGCGGCGGCCGCGGCTTCCGCAACGTGGTGATCGCCCTGATCGGCTCCGGCGTCGGCGCCTGCGTGGTCGCCGACGGCAGCCCCTACCGCGGCGCCAGCAGCAGCGCGGGGGAGTGGGGGCACACCACCCTGCGGGTCGGCGGCCGCGCCTGCCGCTGCGGCTCGCGCGGCTGCCTGGAGGCGTATGTCGGCGCCGAGGCGCTGCTCCGCCGCTGGCCGCACGCGCCGCGCGGGGTCAGCGAGGAGACCGCGCTCGCCGCGCTGCTGGCCGCCGCCGACCACGACCCGCAGGTCGCCGAGGTGCTCGCCGAGGCCGCGGAGTACCTCGGCGCGGGCATCGCCGACCTGATCAACCTCTTCAACCCGCAGCGGATCGTGATCGGCGGCTGGGCCGGGCTGCTGCTGGGCCCCCGGCTGCTGCCCGCCGTACGCGAGGTGGCCGCCGCGTACGCGCTGCGCCACCCCTGCGCGCAGACCTCGATCGAACTCGGCCGGCTCGGCGCGGACGCCGTCACCGTCGGCGCCGCGACGCTGCCGCTGGCCCGCTTCCTCGACACCGGCGGCGAGCGGCCGGTGCGGCTGCCCGCGCAGGACCGCGGCCCCTCGCCCCAGGCGGCGGGCCGCGGGTCACGTTCGGGTGGCGTTCCCGGCGCTCCGGTACGGAACCGATCCGCCCGGACGGTACGTTGACACGTCGGTGCGGGGCGCACCGCGGGCACCGCGGAACGCCCGCTTCCGCACCGTATTGTCACGTTTTACCGAGCATGCCCCCAGGAGCCCGCCCATGACCCTTCGACAGCAGATCGTCGGCAACGCCATGCAGATGGCCGTCTGCAGCCTCGACCCCGGGCAGACCGTGTACTGCGAGGCGGGCAAGTTCCTCTTCAAGACCGCCAACGTCAGCATGGAGACCCGGCTCGGCGGCCCCGGCGGCGGCAACCGCCAGGGCGGCGGCCCCGGCGGGCAGGGCGGCGGCATGGGCGGGCTGCTGCGCCAGGCGATGGGCACCGCGATGCAGGTCGGCCAGCGCGCCCTGGCCGGCGAGTCGCTGGCCTTCCAGTACTTCACCGCCGCCGGCGGCGAGGGCACCGTCGGCTTCGCCGGGGTGCTGCCCGGCGAGATGCGCGCCCTGGAACTCAACGGCTCGCGCGCCTGGTTCGCCGAGAAGGACGCCTTCGTCGCGGCCGAGGAGAGCGTCCGCTTCGGCATCGCCTTCGCCGGCGGACGGCAGGGCATGAGCGGCGGCGAGGGCTTCATCCTGGAGAAGTTCACCGGCACCGGCACCGTGATCATCGCCGGCGCCGGCAACTTCATCGACCTCAACCCGGCCGACTTCGGCGGCCGGATCGAGGTGGACACCGGCTGCATCGTCGCCTTCGAGGAGGGCATCCAGTACGGCGTGCAGCGCATCGGCGGGCTCAACCGGCAGGGCATCATGAACGCCGTCTTCGGCGGCGAGGGCCTGTCGCTGGCCACGCTGGAGGGCAACGGGCAGGTCATCCTCCAGTCCATGACGATCGAGGGGCTGGCCAACGCGCTGAAGAAGGCGCAGGGCGGCGACAAGCAGGGGCCGACCGGCGGGCTGTTCTCCACGCACGCCGGCTGAGCGGTTCCGCTTCCCCGGTGCGGGCCGCCTTGACCGGCCCGCACCTCGGGTCTCATGCTCCTCTCATGTCACGGTGCGGTGACAGCTCCTCCGCCGGGGTCCAAGGCGGTACCGCCCGGCAGGTAGCGTCTGATCACGTGCATCCCGCAGCCCCGCATGACCCGCGCGTGGCATCCGCGCAGGAAGGTGGACCGACAGCCGTGTACCGCTGGGAGATCACCCGGGCCGCGCTGGCCCAGCGGGTATTCGCCACGATCCGCAGCGAGAGCTACGACCAGGCCGCCGCCACCGCGGACACGCTGCTGTCGGCCGGCCTGACGACGTTGGAGATCTCCCTCACCACGCCGTTCGCGCTGGAAGCCGTCACCACGCTGGTGCGCGAGGTCGGCGACGACGCGGTGATCGGCGCGGGCACCGTGCTCGACGAGGTCTCCGCGCGGATGGCGATCGACGCGGGCGCCCGCTTCCTGCTGTCGCCCAACCTCGAGGAGTCGGTGCTGCGCACCGGGCACCGCTACGGGATTCCGGTCTTCCCCGGGGTCGCCACACCCACCGAGGCGGTCCGGGCGATGGAGCTCGGGGCCGACGCGCTCACGCTCTACCCGGCGACCGCGTTCACCCCCGCCTGGGTCGGGGACGTCCGCGCGATCATCCCGCAGGCCGCGCTGCTGCCCATCGGCGGCATCACCGTCAGCGAGGCGCCCGACTGGGTCGCCGCGGGTGCGGTCGCTGTCGGCATGGGCTCCGCCCTCACCGACGGTGACCGCTCCACGGTCACCAAGCGCCTCACCGAACTCCTCGACCGCCTGGCCGACTCCTCCTGACGGTTCCCCGCCGGGGGGTGCCTCTAGTCGGCCGGGTGCCGCCCGGTGGGTGGTTGCGCGCGCAGTTCCCCGCGCCCCTGTTGTGGTTGCTCGCCGTGGTCCGGTGCTGTGCGCTGCGGAGCAGCCGCACGTACGCCAGGGGCGCGGGGAACTGCGCGGCCCGCCACAACGCGCCCGCAGACCGCGACGCACCCGGGAGGGGCAGGGCGCACCCGCGGCCCGCCACGACGCAGCCGCGGACCGCGACGCACCCGGGAGGGGCAGAGCGCACCCGCGGCCCGCCACGACGCGCCCGCAGGGGATCGTAGAATCGGCGGGTGACCGTGATGGGTGTGCCTGGTTCGAAGTCCGTGACCGCGCGGGCGTTGTTTTTGGCGGCGGCGGCCGACGGGACGACGGTGCTGCGCGGCCCGTTGGTATCGGACGACACGGAGGGCTTCGCCGAGGGCCTGACCCGGCTCGGGTACGAGGTGGAGCGGCGCGAGGGCGAGTGGCGGGTGACCGGCCGCCCGGCCGGCCCCCCGGCGGACCGGGCCGAGGTGTTCACGCGGGACGCGGCGACCGCCGCCCGCTTCCTGCCGGCACTCGCCGCCGCCGGCCACGGCACCTTCCGCTTCGACGCGTCGGCGCAGATGCGCCGCCGCCCGGTCGCCCCGCTCACCGAAGCGCTCCGCACCCTGGGCGTGGACCTGGCGTACGAGGAGCAGGAGGGCCACCTCCCGCTGCGGCTGGCGGCAGCCGGCCTCAAGGGCGGCGCGATCGACCTGGACGCGAGCCTGTCCTCGCAGTTCCTCACCGCCCTGCTGCTGGTCGGCCCGCTCACCGCCGAGGGCCTGCGGATCAGGGTGACCGGCATCGTGTCGGTGCCGTACGTGGAGATCACGCTCGCGATGATGCGCCGCTTCGGCGTCGACGTGACCCGCGAGGGTGACACCTTCGTGGTCCCGCCGGGCGGCTACCGCGCCCAGGACTACCCGATCGAGCCGGACGCCTCCACCGCCAGTTACGTCTTCGCCGCGGCCGCGCTGGCCGGGCGCACGGCCACCGTTCCGGGGCTGGGCCGCGACGCCCTCCAGGGCGACCTGCGCTTCGTGGAGGTGCTGCGCCGGATGGGCGCGCACGTGGAGACGACGGCCGACGCCACCACGGTCACCGGCACCGGCACCCTGCACGGCCTGACCGCCAACATGCGGGACATCTCCGACACGATGCCGACCCTCGCGGCCATCGCGCCCTTCGCGGACGGCCCGGTCCGGATCGAGGACGTCTACAACACCCGCGTCAAGGAGTGCGACCGGCTGGAGGCGTGCGCGCTGAACCTGCGCGCGCAGGGCATCGAGGTCGCCACCGGCCGGGACTGGATCGAGATCCGCCCGGGCACACCGCGGCCGGTGGAGATCGCCTGCCACGGTGACCACCGCATCGCGATGAGCTTCGCCGTCGCGGGCCTGCGCACCCCGGGCACCACCTTCGACGACCCGGGGTGCGTGAAGAAGACGTTCCCGCAGTTCCACTCCTTCTTCGCGGACCTGCGCCGCACCTGGGACGTCTGACTCCCCGGGGGCGCAGTCCGGGCCGGCCTAGCGCGCGCCCTTCGCCGCGTCGTAGGCCGCGCGGGCGGCGACGGCCGCCGGGCGGGTGGCGGTCTCGGCCACGGGGACGTTCCACCAGGCCTGCGCGGGCAGGCCCGGGCGGTCCGGGTCGGTGGTGACATGGACGGCGGTGGGGCGCGGCGAGGCGCGGGCGGCGGCCAGCGCGGCGCGCAACTCCTCGGCGGTGCGGGCGGTGTGGACCTCCAGGCCGAGGCTGGCGGCGTTGGCCGCGAGGTCGACGGGCAGCGGCGCGCCGGTGAAGGAGCCGTCGGGGGCGCGGAAGCGGTAGGCGGTGCCGAAGCGTTCGGCGCCGACCTGCTCGGACAGCCCGCCGATCGACGCGTAGCCGTGGTTCTGCACGATGACCACGTTGATCGGGATGCCCTCCTGCACGGCCGTGACGATCTCGGTGGGCAGCATCAGGTAGGTGCCGTCGCCGACCAGCGCGAACACCTCGCGGTCGGGGGCGGCCAGCTTCACGCCGATCGCGGCGGGGATCTCGTACCCCATGCAGGAGTAGCCGTACTCCAGGTGGTACTGCCCGGGGTCGCGGGCCCGCCACAGCCGGTGCAGGTCGCCGGGGAGCGAGCCGGCCGCGTTGACCAGCACGTCGCGGTCGTGCAGCACCGCGTCGAGCGCGCCGATCACCTCGCCCTGCGACAGGCCCCCCGCCGGTCCGCTGTCCGGGCCCGCGCCGGTGAACACCGCGTCCGTACGGGCCCGCCAGTCGGCGACGGCCGCCGCCTGGTCCTCGGGCACCGGGAACCGGTGGCCGCCCAACTCCGCGGCCAGCGCCTCGATCCCGGCCCGGGCGTCACCGGTCAGCGCCAGCCCCGCCATCTTGTGGCCGTCGAACGCGGCCGCGTTGAGGTTCACGAACCGGGTCCGCGGGCCGAACAGCGAGCCGGACGCGGTGGTGAAGTCCGTCCAGCGGGTGCCGATGCCGAGCACCACGTCGGCGGCGCGCGCGGCGGTGTCCGCCGGCGCCGTACCGGTGTGGCCCAGACCCCCGAGGCTGCCGGGGTGGTCCCAGCGCACGGCGCCCTTGCCGGCCTGCGTCTCGGCCACCGGAATCCCCGTCGCCGTGGCGAAGGCGGCCAGCGCCGCACCCGCCTCGGAGTGCCGCACCCCGCCGCCGGCCACCACCAGCGGCCGCCGCGCGCCGCGCAGCAGCGCCGCCGCCTCGGCGACCGCCTCAGCGTCGGGCACCGGCCGCCGCACCGGCCACACCCGGGTCCGGAACAGCTCGTCGGGGAAGTCGTACGCCTCGGCCTGCACGTCCTGCGGCAGGGCGAGCGTGACCGCGCCGGTGTCGGCCGGGTCGGCCAGCACCCGCATCGCCTGGAGCAGCGAGGGCGCCAGCATCTCCGGCCGCCAGATCCGGTCGAAGAAGCGGGAGACCGGCCGCAGCGCGTCGTTCACCGACACGTCGTACGCCCAGGGCACTTCGAGCTGCTGGAGCACCGGGTCGGCGGGGCGGGTGGCGAAGACATCGCCGGGCAGCAGCAGCACCGGCACGCGGTTGACGGTGGCCAGCGCGGCGCCGGTGACGAGGTTGGTCGCGCCGGGGCCGATCGAGGTGGTGCAGGCCATCGCGGACAGCCGGTGCGTGGTGCGCGCGTAGCCGACCGCGGCGTGCACCATCGCCTGTTCGTTGCGGCCCTGGTGGAAGGGCATCGCCTCCGGCCCGGCCTCCAGCAGCGCCTGGCCGACGCCCGCGACGTTGCCGTGGCCGAAGATCCCCCACATGCCCGCGACCAGCCGGTGCCGTACGCCGTCGCGTTCGGTGTACTGCGCGGACAGGAAGCGGACCAGCGCCTGCGCGACGGTGAGCCTCATACGTCCTCCTCTTCCTCCTCGGCGGCGCGCGGCGCCCGGTACAGCGGCAGCCGCGGGTCGGGCCGCTGGTCGCGCCAGGTCTCCCGCACCCAGGCGTGCGCCGGGTCGTCGCTGATCAGCCAGGCCCGCACCGGGCCCGGCCCGGCCATGACGTTCAGGTAGTACATGTCGTAGCCGGGCACGGCCATGCTCGGGCCGTGCCAGCCGTCGGGGATCAGCACCGCGTCGCCGCCGCGCACCTCGGCGAGCACGTCGCCGCTGCCCGTCGGCGAGGGGTAGACGCGCTGGTAGCCGATCGCGGCCGGGCCGCCGCGCAGCTCGTAGTAGTAGATCTCCTCCAGGCGGGTCTCGTGCGGCCCGTCCTCGTCGTGCTTGTGCGGCGGGTACGACGACCAGTTGCCGCCCGGGGTCAGCACCTCGACGGCGATGAGCCGGTCGCAGTCCAGCACGTCGGCCGCCGCGAAGTTGTTCACCTGGCGGCTCGCGCTGCCCGCGCCGCGCAGCTCCACCGGCACCGCGGACGCCGGGACCCGGCGTGCGGGCAGCCGCCGCGCGCAGCGCGCCCCCGCCAGCGCGAACCGGCCGCCGTCCGTACTGCCGATCACCGCGCGGCTGTCGCGCGGCAGGTAGCAGAAGTCGGTGGTGCCGGAGAAGACGTCGGCGCGGCCGCGCAGGGTGAACGAGCGCGGCCGCGCGCCGGGCCCGGCCTCCTGCACGTCCACGGTGCAGCCCCCGCCCAGCGGCAGCACCACCCATTCGCTGTCGCCCGCCGCGAAGTCCGCCGAGCCGCCGGGCGCCAGCGTCAGCACCCGCAGCGCGGAGTGCTCCCAGCCGGCCGACCGCGGGTCCACCCACAGGTCGTAGCCGTCCCGTGCCGTGCTTCCGGCCGGCACATGCCGGGCCCGTGTCCGGGGCCGGTCGCAGTCCGTCGTGCCCGTACCGGCTCCTTCCGTGCCCGCACCGGCTTCTTCCGTGCTCACACCGGCTCCTTCCGCAGTGCCGCGTCGATCTCCGCGCGGGTCGGCATCGCGTCCGCGCACGCCAGCCGCGACGCCACCAGCGCGCCCGCCGCGTTCGCCGCCCGCAGCACGTCCCGCAGCCCTTCGCCCGCCAGCAGCCCGGCGCACAGCGCGCCGCCGAACGCGTCGCCGGCGCCGAGCCCGTTGACCGCCCGGACCGGCACCGGCGGGACCGTGATGGACTCGGTGGCGGTACGGCCCAGCACGCCGGCCGGGCCCTGCTTCACCACGGCCGTGCGCACCCCTCGGCGCAGCAGCAGCTCCGCGGCCCGCGCCGGGTCGCGGCTGCCGGTGGCGACCTCCGCCTCGGCGACGTTGCCGACCGCGAGCGTCGCGTACGACAGCGCGCGGGCGTACAGGGCCGGGGCGTCGGCGGGGTCGGCCCAGAACACCGGGCGCCAGTCCAGGTCGAACCAGACCTCCGTGCCCTCCTCCCGGGCGTCCAGCGCCGCGAACAGCGTGCTGCGGGTCGGTTCGACGGCCAGTGCGGAGCCGGTGATCCACAGCACCCGCGCGGCCCGTACCGCGGCCAGGTCCAGGTCCTGCGGGGTCAGGCACTGGTCGGGGGCGATCGGGCGGCGGTAGAAGTGGATCGGGAAGTGGTCGGGCGGGAAGAGCTCGCAGAACACCACCGGGGTCTGGGTGCCCGGCACGGTGCGCACGAAGGAGTCGTCGACGCCGAAGCCGCGCAGCGCGGTGCGGACGTAACCGCCGAAGGGGTCGGCGCCCACGCCGGTGATGGTCGCGGTGCGCAGGCCGAGGCGGGCGCCGGCCACCGCCACGTTGGCGGCGGTGCCGCCGAGGGACTTGGCGAACGTCTCGACCTCGGCGAGGCCGACGCCGCTCTGCTGGGGGTAGAGGTCGACGCCGGCCCGCCCGAGGGTCAGCACGTCGTGCGGGCGCCGGGGGCGGTCGGCCGCAGCCGTGTCGGGGGCCGTACCGGGGGCGGTGCCAAGTGCCGTGTCGGGGGCGGGGTCGGAGGCCGTCACTGCGCGGCCAGCCAGGTCAGACAGGTGCGGACGTCGTCGACCGGGCCCCGGGACGGGGGCGGTTCTGCGGTGAGGACGGTGTCCTGCTCCATCACGTACCAGCCGTCGTAGCCGGCGGCCTCGAGGGTGGCGAGGAGCGCGGCCAGGTCGAGGTCGCCGGTGCCGAGCGGCCGGTACAGGCCCGCGGCGACGGCGGCGGTGTAGGTGGCGGCGCCGTCGCGGACGGCCGCGGCGCGGGCGGCGTCGACGTCCTTGAGGTGGACGTGGGTGACGCGGTCGGCGGCGCGGCGGGCGAGGGCGACGGGGTCGGTGCCGCCGACGAGCAGGTGCCCGGTGTCCAGGCACAGCCCGGTGCGGCTGCCGTCCAGGACGCGGTCCACGTCGGCGGGGCCCTCGACCATGGTGCCGACGTGCGGGTGCAGGGCGGTGGTCACACCGAGGCCGGCCGCGAGGTCGGCGGCGGCGTCGAGGCGGGCGAGGAGCGTGCGCCAGCCGGCCGCGTCGAGCGCGGGCCGGGCGTCGTAGCCGTCCTGCCCGGTCGCGGCGGCCAGCACGAGGGTGCGGGCACCGGCGGCGGTGAAGGAGTCCAGGGCGGCGCGGATGCCGGGCAGCGGGTCCCGGCCGGGGTCGTGCAGGACGGCGGGCACGAAGCCGCCGACCGCGGTGACGCCGTGCTCGGCGAGCAGCGGCCCGGGCAGGAAGCCGTCCGGGCCGAACTCGCTCGCGCCGATGCCGAGTCCGGCCAGCTCCGCCAGCACGCGGTCCGGGGTGAGCTGGTGGCCCCAGCCGGGCACCTCGCACACCCCCCAGGAAATCGGTGCCCCGGCGATCCGCTCGCGCCTCATGCCACCACCACTCCCTTCGGCTCGCCCGCCGGCCCGCCGCTCGGCCCGGCGCCTGCTGCTCCGGTCTCGTCCGGTCTCGTCCGTGTCCGCGTCGTGTCCCCGTCCGAGGACCTACCCGCGTCCTACCCGCCCGGACGGCTCTGCCGCCCTCAGTCCCCCGGCGCCGCCGGTGCGGCCGCCGCCCACTCCTCGGTGAGCCGGTCCGGTGCGGCCGGCCGCACCGGGCGGTGCTCGGCACGGGAGCGCTCGCACGCCTCGGCGATCAGCAGCGCGCGCAGCGCGTCCCGCGGCGGGCAGGGGTTGGCGGCCTCGCCGCGCACGACCCGCAGGAAGACGGCGAGTTCGGCCGCGTACGCGGTGGCGAAGCGGTCGAGGAAGCCGGACCAGGGCGGTGGTGGCGGGGCCGGCCGCCGCGGGCCGGGCCCGGGCGGCGGCAGGGCAGCGCCGAGCGGCGCGCGCGGCCCGGTGCCCACGGTCACCTGCCCGTCCGTGCCCGCCAGTTCCATCCGTACGTCGTAGCCCGCGGCGTGGTACCGCGTCGCGGTCGCCGTCGCCAGCACCCCGCCCTCCAGGGTGAGCAGCACCGCGCCGGTGTCCACGTCGGACGCGGCCCGGAAGTAGTCGGCGCCGACATTGGCGCCGGCCGCGTAGACCTCGGTGACCTCCAGGCCGGTCACCCACCGCAGCGCGTCGAAGTCGTGGATCAGGCAGTCCCGGTACAGGCCCCCGGAGAGCGGGACATAGGACGCCGGGGGCGGCACCGCGTCGGAGCTCACCGTGCGCACGGTGTGCAGCCGGCCCACCTTCCCCGCGCGCACCGCCTCGCGCGCGGCGGCGTACTCCGGGTCGAAGCGCCGCTGGAACCCGACCTGGAGCAGCGTGCCGGCCCGCTCGGCCGCCCGCACCGCCGCCACGGTGCCCGCCAGGTCCCTCGCGAGCGGCTTCTCGCAGAACACCGGGACCCCCAGCCGCGCGGCCCGCGCCAGCAGCTCCGCGTGGGTCCCGGTCGCCGCCGCGATCACCACCGCGTCCGGGCGCGCCGCGAACAGCTCCGCCACCGGCAGCGCCCGCCCGCCGTGCCGGGCCGCCACCTCCCCGGCCCGCGCCGGGTCGGCGTCCGCCACCAGCAGCTCCGCCACGTCCCCGTGCGCCGCCAGCGTCCCGGCGTGAAAAGCGCCGATCCGCCCGGCCCCCACCAGTCCGATCCGCATCATGGCCCCCTCCGCGTCGTCCCCCACCTGCCCGGTCGCCCACACGATCTCCCGCCATCATGCCCCCTCCACCCCCTCCCAACAGCCCTCCCGCCCCGCCGCCACCCGTGCGAGCGTCAGACCGCGCCCGCCGCCGGGCCGCGCGCGTCACCCGGAGGCGGTAGTCGGCAGGTGCGGAGGGTTGACGGATACTGGGGCCGCCGGGAGGGTCTCACGCAGCACTCTCATCCCGGCGGCACCACTGAACGTGAAGGAAAGGCAGGGCCACGTGGCTCAGGCAAGGGCGGGACGCGACCGCGGTGATCGCGGGGGGAAGCGCAGGACGCGCCGGCTGGCCGGCGGCCTGTTCGCGGTGGCGCTGTGCGCCGCGGCGCTGGCCGGGTGCAGCGCCACCGGCGGGAAGCGCGCGGAGGACCGGGCCAAGCAGCTGGCCGCGAACGGCTCCGCGGTGAACACCCCGCACTGGACCTTCGCGATGGTGACGCACTCCGGCGCGGGCGACACGTTCTGGGACATCGTGCAGAGCGGCGCGAAGCAGGCCGCGCAGAAGGACAACATCAAGTTCCTGTACTCCAACAGCGACCAGGGCGACCAGCAGGCCCAGCTCGTGCAGGCCGCGATCGACCAGCACGTGGACGGCCTGATCGTCACCCTCGCCAAGCCGGACGCGATGAAGGCCGCGGTGACGAAGGCCGTCAAGGCGGGCATCCCGGTGATCACCGTCAACTCCGGCGCCGAGCAGTCCGAGCAGTTCGGCGCGCTGACCCACATCGGGCAGGACGAGACGGTCGCCGGCAACGCCGTCGGCGACGAGCTGAACACGCGCGGCCGCAAGCACGCCCTGTGCGTCCTGCACGAGCAGGGCAACGTCGGCCTGGAGCAGCGCTGCGCCGGGGTGAAGGCGCACTTCCACGGCCGCATGGACAAGCTCTACGTGGACGGCACGAACATGCCCGACGTGCAGTCCGCGATCGAGGCGAAGCTCCAGTCCGACCCGTCGATCGACTCCGTGGTGACGCTCGGCGCGCCCTTCGCCCCGACCGCCGCCAAGGCCAAGCAGCAGGCGGGCTCGAAGGCGGAGATCGACACCTTCGACCTCAACGCCCAGGTCGCCGCCGCCCTGAAGGACGGCACCCTCGGCTTCGCCGTCGACCAGCAGCCCTACCTCCAGGGCTACGAGGCGGTCGACCTGCTGTGGCTGTACCGCTACAACAAGGACACCCTCGGCGGCGGCCAGCCGGTCCTGACCGGCCCGCAGATCGTCACCAAGGACGACGCGGACGCGCTGCTGGAGTACACCAAGCGGGGCACCCGGTGAGCACTGACGTCCTCGACGTGATCGGTGCGGGCGACGAGCGCCTGGCGCCCAGATCGGTGCTGCGGCGGCTGCTGGGACGGCCCGAACTGGGCGCGGTGGTCGGCGCGGCGGCGGTCTTCCTGTTCTTCTCGGTCGTCGCCGACTCCTTCCTGCGCGCCTCCAGCATGGGCACCGTGCTGTACGCGTCGTCCACGATCGGCATCATGGCGGTGCCGGTGGCGCTGCTGATGATCGGCGGCGAGTTCGACCTGTCGGCCGGCGTGATGGTCACCAGCTCCGCGCTGGTCTCCTCGATGTTCAGCTTCCAGATGACCGCGAACACCTGGGTCGGCGTCGGGGTGTCGCTGCTGGTGACGCTGGCGCTCGGCGCGTTCAACGGCATCATGCTGGTGCGCACCAGGCTGCCGAGCTTCATCATCACCCTCGGCACCTTCCTGATGCTCACCGGCCTCAACCTCGGCCTGACCAAGCTGATCAGCGGCACCGTGGCGACCAAGTCGATCGGCGACATGCAGGGCTTCCCCAGCTGCCGCGACCTGTTCGCCTCGCACTGGACGATCGGCTCGGTCGACCTCCAGGTGACCATCCTGTGGTGGCTGGGCCTGGTCGCCGTGGCGACCTGGGTGCTGCTGCGCACCCGCGCCGGCAACTGGATCTTCGCGGCCGGCGGCAACGCGGACGCCGCCCGCGCGGTCGGCGTGCCGGTGGCCCGCACCAAGGTCGGCCTGTACATGGCGGTGGCCTTCTGCGCCTGGATCTCCGGGCAGCACCTGCTCTTCTCGTTCGACGTGGTGCAGTCCGGCGAGGGCGTCGGCAACGAGTTCCTGTACATCATCGCGGCGGTCATCGGCGGCTGCCTGATGACCGGCGGCTACGGCAGCGCGATCGGCTCGGCGGTCGGCGCGTTCATCTTCGGCATGGCGAGCAAGGGCATCGTGTACGCGCAGTGGAACCCCGACTGGTTCCAGTTCTTCCTGGGGGCGATGCTGCTGCTCGCCACCCTGCTCAACGCGTGGGTGCGCAGGCGGGCGGAGGCGAGCAAGTGATCACGGTCGACGACGGCAAGGCCCCCGGCCCCTCCGGCGCCGCGCCCGGCGCCCTGGTGGCGCTCACCGGCGTCAGCAAGTCCTACGGCAACGTACGGGCGCTGCGCGAGGTGTCCCTGGAAGTGCACGCCGGGCAGATCACCTGCGTGCTGGGCGACAACGGCGCCGGCAAGTCCACCCTCATCAAGATCATCGCGGGCCTGCACCCCCACGACACCGGCACGTACACGATCGCCGGCGAACCGGTCCGGCACGGTTCGCCCCGGCAGGCGCTGGATCGCGGCATCGCCACCGTCTACCAGGACCTCGCCGTGGTCCCCCTGATGCCGGTGTGGCGGAACTTCTTCCTCGGCTCCGAGCCCACCAGGGGCCGCGGCCCGCTGCGCCGCCTGGACACCGCCCTGATGCGCGCCACCACCCGCCAGGCGCTGCTGCGCATGGGCATCGACCTGCGCGACGTGGACCAGCCGATCGGCACCCTGTCGGGCGGCGAACGCCAGTGCGTGGCGATCGCCCGTGCGGTGCACTTCGGCGCGAAGGTGCTGGTGCTCGACGAGCCGACCGCCGCGCTCGGCGTGAAGCAGTCCGGGATGGTGCTCCGCTATGTGGCCGCCGCACGCGACGCGGGGCTCGGTGTGGTGCTCATCACGCACAACCCGCACCACGCCTACCTGGTCGGCGACCGCTTCGTGCTGCTCAAGCGCGGCACCATGTCCGGCAGCCACCTCAAGAAGGACATTACGCTGGACGAGCTGACGCGGGAGATGGCCGGCGGCAGCGAGCTGGACGAACTGACCCACGAGCTGAACCGGACGCGGCGAGGCGGCACAATGGCAACGGACGCCGCCCCGTCCGCCCCGTCCGCGGAACAGGCGCCCGAGACACCGAAGACGCCGAAGCCACTGCCCGCCACCGACCCAGCCGACCCGGAGACCAGCGCTTGAGTGCCAATCGAGAACGTGTCTACCGCGGCGGCGCAGCGCGCGCCACGGTGTGGCAGAGCGTCGGGATGCGCGACCGCCGGGAGCGCCGCTCCCACCTGACCGCGCCCCGCGTGCCCACCGTCGGCATCGACATCGGCGGCACCAAGGTGATGGCGGGGGTGGTGGACGCGGACGGGCAGATCCTGGAGACGCTGCGCACCGAGACCCCCGACAAGTCCAAGAGCCCCAAGGTGGTCGAGGACACCATCGTGGAGCTGGTGCTCGACCTGTCCGAGCGGCACGACGTGCACGCCGTCGGCATCGGCGCCGCCGGCTGGGTGGACGCCGACCGCTCCCGGGTGCTGTTCGCCCCGCACCTGGCCTGGCGGGACGAGCCGCTGCGCGACCGGCTCTCCGAACGGCTGCTGGTGCCCGTCATGGTCGACAACGACGCCAACACCGCCGCCTGGGCGGAGTGGCGCTTCGGCGCCGGGCGCGGCGAGGCCGACCTGGTGATGATCACCCTGGGCACCGGCATCGGCGGCGCCATCCTGGAGGACGGCCACGTCAAGCGCGGCCGCTACGGGGTGGCCGGCGAGTTCGGCCACATGCAGGTGGTGCCCGGCGGGCACCGCTGCGCCTGCGGCAACCGCGGCTGCTGGGAGCAGTACAGCTCCGGCAACGCCCTGGTCCGCGAGGCCCGCGAGATGGCCGCCGCCGACTCCCCGGTGGCGTACGGCATCAACGACCGGGTCGGCGGCAGCGTCCGCGACATCACCGGGCCGCTCATCACCGAACTGGCCCGCGAGGGCGACCCGATGTGCGTGGAGCTGTTCCAGGACATCGGCCAGTGGCTCGGCGTCGGCATCGCCAACCTCGCCGCTGCCCTCGACCCGTCCTGCTTCGTCATCGGCGGCGGTGTCAGCGCCGCCGACGACCTGCTGATCGCCCCGGCCCGGGAGGCGTTCCGGCGTACCCTGACCGGCCGCGGCTACCGGCCCGAGGCGCGCATCGCCAAGGCCGAACTCGGCCCGGAGGCGGGCATGGTGGGCGCCGCGGACCTCGCGCGGCTGGTCGCCCGCCGGTTCCGCCGCGCCAACCGGCGCCGGGTCGAGCGCTACGAACGGTACGGACGCACCCTCGGAAGGCAGGCGGCCCAGCCGTGACCCCACCGCAGCACAGCGGCGGCCCGCAACCGGCCGTCGCGGACGAACTCGCCGAGGCCGAGGCGGAGTTCGCGGCCGCCGGACCCCGGCCGCCGCGCACTCCGCCGCGCTGGGTGCGCTGGACCGTGGTGCCGCTGCTGGTGCTGGTGCCGATGGGCTACGTGGGGGTGTCCGCCGCGCAGAGCCGCGGCAGCGGCGAGGACGCCCGGCAGGAGGCGGCCGGCCGCGCGCTGACCCAGGTGTACCCGACCCAGCTCCAACAGCGGATCTACCAGGTGACCATCCCGCGCGGCTCGCGCTACGTCCGCTACCTGGAGACCAACTCCTGGGACAACAGCGAGCTGTACGCCGAGTTCGTCACCACCGCCGGCGGCCTGGACACCTTCCTCGCCCGGATCGGCACCAGCCGCGCCGCGCTGCGCACCGGCACGGTGGCCATGTCCGCCGCCCAGTGCAAGGCGGCGGGCTGGAACTTCGCCATCCCCCGCACCTGGGCGGGGGAGAGCCTGCACCAGCCGGGTGACAAGCCCGACCACGACATCACCGTCGACATGACCAACCCCGACCGTCCCCGGGTCTACGTCGTGTCGACCGTCAACTTCCAGCACGGGTTCGGGGGCGGCTGAGCGCCACCCGCGAGTCAGGCCCCTGCCATGTCCCGCCCTTTTACTCGATAGCGTGAGGCGATGAGCGACGCGACCGACGAGACCGACCGGCTCGGCACGTACGCCGCGGCCGCGTACCCCCCGTACGGCGACCGGGGCGGCGCGCTGACCGGCGACGACGACTCCGCGACCGACCCGGACGACGAACGCGACGACCTGCAACCCCCGTTGCAGTACCGGTTCGACGGCCCCGACGACGCCCCCGTGCTGGTCCTGGGACCCGCGCTCGGCTCGACCTGGCACATGTGGGACCGGCAGCTGCCCGAACTCACCAAGCAGTGGCGGGTGCTGCGGTACGAACTGCCCGGGCACGGCGGCGCGCCCGCCGAGCCCGCCTCCACCGTGGACAACCTCGCCCGGCGGCTGCTGGCCGTCCTCGACGACGAGGAGGTCGACACCTTCGGGTACGCCGGCTGCGAGTTGGGCGCGGCGGTCGGGGCCCGGCTGGCGCTGCTGCGGCCCGACCGGCTGGCCGCGCTGGCCCTGGTGTCGGCCGCGGCCCGGTTCGGCAGCGCGGACACCTGGCGGCAGCGCGGTGTGGTGGTCCGCGCCAACGGCCTGGACCGCACCGCCGTCAACACCCCCGAGCGCTGGTTCACCGGGCCGTTCCGCGCCACCCAGCCGGCGATCACCCAGTGGGCCGTGCAGATGGTCAAGACCACCGACAGCTCCTGCTACGTCGCCGCGTGCGAGGCGCTCGCCGGGTTCGACATCCGCGAGCAGCTCGGCAGCATCACCGTGCCCACCCTGGTGGTGGCCGGCGCCGACGACACCGAGACGCCCCCGGCCGACGCCCGGCTGCTCGTCGCGGGCATCCACGACGCGCGGCTCGCGGTGGTGCCCGCCACCGGGCACCTCGCGCCGGTCGAGGAGCCGGCCGCCGTCGGCACCCTGCTGGTCCGGCACTTCGAGACCGCCTGGACGGCCGACCGCACCTCCGGCACCGTCCCGTACGCGCCCGCGCCGCCCCCGGTCGCGCCCCGGCTGCCCGCGCCCGCCGCCCCGCCGCCCGGGCCCGACGCCTACGAGGAGGGCCTGCGCATCCGCCGGGAGATGATCGGCGAGGCCGAGGTGGACGCCGCGGTCGCCCGGGCGAAGACGTTCGGCAGCGGCTTCGACTCCTACGCCACCCGCTGGGGGTGGGGCGAGACCTGGACCCGCCCGGGCCTGGACCGGCGCACCCGCAACTTCGTCGCGCTGACCGCCCTGACGGTGCTCGGGCAGCTGGAGGAGCTGGCCGACCACACCCGGGCGGCGCTGCGCGGCGGCCTGACCCCCACCGAGATAGAGGAGACGCTCCTGCAGACCTCCGTCTACTGCGGCCTGCCCGCCGCCCGCGCCGCCGTCGACCGCGCCCGCAGCGTCATCGCCGAGGAGACCGCCACCGGCAAGGGGTGACGGGCGGGCCGGAGCGGGGCCGGGCAGGATGGGCACATGGAGCTGACCAAGAAATCACATGCGTGCGTGCGGCTGGAGCGGGAGGGCCGGACCCTCGTCATCGACCCGGGCGCGTTCACCGAGCCGGACGCGGTCGCCGGGGTCGACGCGATCCTGGTGACCCACGAGCACGCGGACCACTTCAGCGAGGACCGGCTGCGGGCGGGGCTGGAGGCCAACCCGGCCGCGGAGCTGTGGACACTGGCGAGCGTCGCGGACGCGATGTCCGCGGCCTTCCCCGGCCGGGTGCACACCGTCGGCCACGGCGACAGCTTCACCGCCGCCGGATTCGACGTGCAGGTGCACGGCGAGCTGCACGCCGTGATCCACCCGGACATCCCGCGGATCAAGAACATCGGCTTCCTGATCGACCGCGCGGTCTTCCACCCGGGCGACGCGCTGACCCTGCCCGGCCACGCCGTGGACACGCTGCTGCTGCCGGTCCAGGCGCCCTGGAGCAAGATCTCCGAGGTGATCGACTACGTCCGCGAGGTCAGGCCGCGCCGCTCGGTCGACGTGCACGACGCCCTGCTGACCGACCTCGCCCGGCCGATCTACGACATGCAGATCGGCAACCTCGGCGGCGCCGACCACCTGCGGCTGGCCCCGGGGGAGGCCCTCGCCGTCTGAGGCGCGCGGGGTCTGTCGTACCCAGCGGCTAGGTTGGGGGGCATGCGTATCGCGACCTGGAACGTCAACTCGATCACCGCGCGGCTGCCCCGGCTGCTGGCCTGGCTGGAGAGCAGCGGCACCGACGTGCTGTGCCTCCAGGAGACCAAGTGCACCGCCGAGCAGTTCCCGCACGAGGAGCTGCGCGCGATCGGTTACGAGGCCGCCGTCGAGGCCACCGGCCGGTGGAACGGCGTGGCGGTGCTCTCCCGGGTCGGCCTGGCCGACGTGGTGCACGGCCTGCCCGACGGCCCGCAGTACGAGGAACTCGCAGAGCCCCGCGCGCTGGCCGCGACCTGCGGCCCGGTCCGCGTCTGGTCGGTCTACGTGCCGAACGGCCGGGAGGTCGACCACCCGCACTTCGCCTACAAGCTGCGCTGGTTCGAGGCGCTGACCGCCGCCGTCGCCGGGGACGCGGCGGGGCAGCGCCCCTTCGCCGTCCTCGGCGACTACAACGTGGCGCCGACCGACGCCGACGTGTACGACCCGGCCGCGTTCGAGGGCGCCACCCATGTCACCCCCGCCGAGCGTGCCGCCCTGGCCGCCCTGCGCGGCACCGGCCTGAGCGACGTGGTCCCCCGCCCGCTGAAGTACGACCACCCGTACACGTACTGGGACTACCGCCAGCTCGCCTTCCCCAAGAACCGCGGCATGCGCATCGACCTCGTCTACGGCAACGCGCCGTTCGCGACCGCCGTCTCCGACGCCTATGTGGACCGCGAGGAGCGCAAGGGCAAGGGTGCCTCCGACCACGCGCCGGTGGTGGTCGACCTCCAGGTGTGACCGGAGGTAGGGGTGGTGGCGCGGGAGGCGGGCCGTGCGGCGTGCGGCCCACCGGGGTCATCAGCGCGGGGGACCGCCACGGGCGTGTCCGCCGCGGATCGGGCGAAGGCGCGCGCCGCGCGTGCATGATGGCGCCAACGGACACCGGAGCGTCCCCCGACGGTTTCTGACGCTCCCTCAGCTTTCAGACCACCTTCACCACCGGCTTGTACGGAGGAATGACGTGGACTCCCTTCAGCAACTGCCGAACATCGGAGCGGTGCTCGCCGACCGGCTGCGCCGCGCGGGCGTGGGCGACGCCGGCGAACTGCGCCGGCTCGGCTCGGGCCGCGCCTTCGAGAAGATCCGCCCGGAGCTTCCCGAGGACGCCCGCACCCACACCCTGCTGGCGCTCGAAGGGGCGCTGCGCGGCATGCGGTGGACCGCGATCCCGCAGACCGAGCGGGACACCCTGGTCGACCGCGTGCTGGGCGCCCCCGAACTCACGGGAGCGCCCAGCACCGCGGCATCCGGCCGGGTCGACTGAGGGTCTGTCGTTCGGATCTCCGCGGGAGAAGGAGCGGGGCCGAACGACAGACGCTAATCGACGTTGGGGCCGCTGTGGCGGCGCGGGTGGCTCGGCACCCGGCCCGCGCGCACGCCGGAGTCGTGCACCTCGTGCGGGAACCGCCGCCGCCCGTCCTGCGGCATCTCGTCGGCCTCGATCTTCCGCGCGTCGTGGGTGCGCCGGCCGTCGCCCTGGTGCCCGGGACCGTGGTCCGGCGGCGCGCCCTGGTCGTGCTCCTGGCGGGTCGCCCACGCGCCCGAACGCGGCCGGGTACCGGTCGGCACCCGGGGGTCGCGGCCCATCCGCCGCATCCCGAACACCACGGCCGCGATCAGGACGATCACGATGCAGATTCCGATCACCAAGGGGCCGATCGAACCGGCCGGTAGCGCGAGCTGGACCATGTGCTGCTCGGAAAGAGACATTTCGGCACCTCCTCACACCACGCATGCCCGCGATCAACACCGGCACACGGGCGGCGGCCGGGAAAAGCGGAACCCGCACCGGCCGGTCACCGGGCGTGACCCGCCGGGGCCCGCCCCGGGCCCGCCGCCGGGCCGCCGACCGCGCCGCTCGGGACGCCCGCGCACTTCGCGCCTGGTCCGCGCGCCGGCCGGCACCCTGTCAAGCCGACCCGGATTCGCCAGCGCGGACGCCGTCCTGGATCATTACCGCATGCCGGTCCTGATAGCCATGTGCGCCTTCGTGATGACCCTGGTCGGCGGCGTCGTCGCGCAGCACATCGGGGACCGCCGCCATCTCGTGCTGGGGCTCGCCGCCGGGCTCATGCTGGGCGTCGTCGGCTTCGACCTGCTGCCGGAGGCGCTGGAGAACCAGCCCCGGCACGTCTTCGGGGTGCCCGCGGGCCTGCTGATGTTCGTGGCCGGCTTCCTGGCGCTGCACGTCGTGGAGCGCGCGGTCGCCATCCACCGCGCCCACGAGGGCGAGTACGCCTCGCACACCCACGGCCACAGCCACGCGCACGACCCGGTCAAGGGGGTGGGCGTCGCCGCGGCGTGCGCCCTGGTCGGGCACAGCGTGATGGACGGCTTCGCGATCGGCGCCGCCTTCCAGGCCGGGGACACCGTCGGCATCGTCGTGGCCATCGCGGTCGTCGCGCACGACTTCGCCGACGGTTTCAACACGTACACGATCACCCGGCTCTACGGGAACGGCCGGCGCCGGGCGCAGGTGCTGCTGACCGCCGACGCGCTGGCCCCGGTGGCCGGCGCCGCGATCACCCTGGCGTTCACCATCCCGGCCGGGGTGCTCGGCCTCTACCTCGGTTTCTTCGCCGGCTTCCTGCTCTACCTGGCCACCTCCGACATCCTCCCCGAGGCCCACAGCCCGCACCCGTCCACCTCCACGCTGCTGTGCACGGTGGGCGGCGCCGGGATCATGTGGATGGTGATCGGCCTCGCCAACTAGGCCGGGCCCGACCGCTACCGTCCTCCCGCCCAAGGGGCGGCGGCCGACGGAGGCGGAACCCCCAGGTCAGCGCGTTCTTTGACTTCAAGCACTCGAAGTTTCTACCGTCGATGGGGTGACAGCAGGAATCGGCGAGCGAACGTACACGATCAAGGAAGCCGCGGCCCTCGCGGGGCTGCCCGCCAGCACGCTGCGCTACTACGAGTCGATCGGCGTGACCGCGCCGGTCGCCCGCGGCGAGAGCAGCGGGCACCGCGTCTACACGGACGCGGACGTGGAGCTGCTGACCGCGGTCGCGTGCATGGCGGCGACCGGCATGCCGGTAAGCGACATGCGGCACTACGTCGAGAACGGCCGGCTCGGCCCGGCCGCGGCGGCGCAGCAGATCGCGTTGCTCAGCGAGCGCGCCGAGCGGCTGGCCGAAGAAGCCCGGCTGGTCAGGGCCCGGCGCAAGTACGTCACGATCAAGATCGATTACTGGCACGCCGTGGCCGCCGGCGACGAGGCCGAGGCCGAACGACTGGCCGCCGAGGCGCGCGCGCTGGTCGGGCAACTCAAGCCGGCCAGGTGAAACGATCAGCTCGCGAAGCGCCCTCCCGGCCTTCGCCCGCTGATCCGCGCTGCCCGGAAGCAACTGCAAGTGAGACGGAGCTTTCATGCGTCAAGTAGTGATGACCCGGCCCGGTGAGATCGTCGTCGAGGACCGCCCCGACCCGAGGATCGAGGAGCCCACGGACGCGGTCATCCGGTTGGCCGCCACCTGCGTCTGCGGCTCGGACCTGTGGCCGTACCGCGGTGTGCAGCAGGTCGACCACCAGGTCATGGGGCACGAGTACGTCGGTGTGGTGGAGGAGGTGGGCCCGCAGGTCAGGACGGTCAAGGCCGGTGACTTCGTGGTCGGCTCGTTCTGGACCTCGGACAACACCTGCGAGATCTGCCGGGCGGGCTACCAGTCCCACTGTGTGCACCGCACCGTCATGGGCTCGATCGGCACGCAGGCCCAGCGGGCGCGCGTCCCGCTGGCCGACGGCACGCTGGTGGCCACCCCGGGCCTGCCCGACGCCGATCTCGTCCCGTCCCTGCTCGCCGCCTCCGACGTCCTGGGCACGGGCTGGTTCGCCGCGGTGGCCGCGCAGGCGGGGCCCGGCAGGACCGTCGCCGTCGTCGGTGACGGCGCGGTCGGCCTGCTCGGCGTCCTGGCCGCCCGGCAACTGGGCGCGGAGCGGATCATCGCCTTCAGCCGCCACCCCGACCGGCAGCGGCTGGCCCGGGAGTTCGGGGCCACCGACATCGTCGAGGAGCGCGGCGACGAGGGAGCGGCCAAGGTCAAGGCGATGACCGGCGGCCTCGGCGCGCACGGCGTCATCGAGGCGGTCGGCACGCAGGAGGCCATGATGCAGGCGATCCACGCCGCGCGGGCGGGCGGGCACGTCGGCTTCGTCGGGGTCTCCCACGGCGTCAGCATCCCGGGCGACCTGCTCTTCAGCACCGGCGTCCACCTCCACGGCGGCCCGGCCCCGGTCCGCGAATACCTGCCCGAGCTGATCCGGCTCATCTGGGACCGCGAGATCGAACCCGGCCGGGTCTTCGACCTCACGCTCCCGCTGGAACAGGCGGCCGAGGGCTACCGGGCGATGGACGAGCGCCGCGCCGTCAAGGTGCTGCTGACGCCCTGACGCCCCGCGCCGCACCACCGGCCCGGCCGTACCGTCCCTAGCTCTTGCCCGCCTTGGGGGCGGTGGTCGCCGCCTTGGTGACGTCCGCGACGAGTTCCACCACGTCCGAGCCGTACGCCTGGGAGTTCACCACCCGCAGCAGCAGGCAGAAGGTCGAGTCCAGGCCGTACTTGCGGATCAGCCGCGGGTGGTGGCGGGCCAGGTAGCGGGTCGCGGCCTGGTTGGCTGTGCCGCGCTGGCCGGACGCCAGGAACACCGGCCGCTCGTTGCCGGAGTCGCGGGCGGACGACAGCCGGGCCAGCAGGACGTACTCCACCGCGCCCTTCTCCAGCCGGTACGTCTCGCCGGCCACGGTGATCGCGCCCTGCTCCGGGCCCTGCGCCGGGTCGGTGTCTATCTCCACGCCCGGCAGCATCGAGCGCAGGTGCGCGGCCAGCCGGAAGTTGGCGGTCGGCCCGCCGATGCAGAACTCGGTGCGGGCGCCGAAGCCCTGCCAGGCGGTGTCGTGGGCCAGCACCTCCGCGTGCGCCCCGCACTCCTTGATCACCGCGGCGAGCTCCAGCAGCGCGAAGGCGTCGTGCCGGGCCAGGCTCCAGCCGCGCGCACCCGGGTCGCGCGGCACCACCAGCAGGCACTCGGAGTCCGTCGGCAGCCCGAAGAACCGCTGCTTGCGGTGCAGCCGGCGGCGCCACAGGTAGCCGCGGACCAGCCAGCCGAGCAGACCGCCGATGACCAGACCGGCCAGGACCAGTACGAGGTTGCGCACGTCGTCGCTCATGGCGCGGCATCGTAGCGGTGTTCGAGCCGGGCCGTCGCCCCCGGTGCGGGCCCGCACGCGCGGCCGGGGCCGGGACCCGGA